>DASXGT010000045.1:0-15977 GCA_036488895.1 Bryobacteraceae bacterium
CGATCTTTACTCCTTCGCGATCGGGTCGCTGGCCGCCGCTCAGTTCCGTGTTGGCTCGCTAGGCGTCGTGAAATCCCTTGTCTTCACGGCGTTCATGTTAGCGCTCTCTGCTCTTCAGACCAAATGTAAAATTCGTTTGCAGTTGTAACTCGTCATTGATCCCCAAACAACTTCATTCCCGGTATCTTAGTCTTCACTCGCCAAACCGTATGCTGGTCCATTTCTGTTATATACAGATATCCCTCATGGAACGCGACATTCGAAGGCGTCATTCCTGCTCCCTCGGGCAGGCGGATCGAACCATATAAAAATCCACGTGGACTGAATACAACCACTTCGCCGGCACTGTGATGCGCGGCGTAGATATTGCCGTTTGCATCGGCGGTCATGCTGTCAGGGCCGTGACCACCGTTGAGGTAGGCAAATACCCACGCATTATCGATATTCAAGACGCCCGGCGCTTCAACGGGAACGGCGATGATTCGATTAGCGCCAAAATCATCTACGTACAGCGTTTTTTCGTCTGGAGATAAAACAATGCCATTCGGGTACGCAAGATTCCCCGAGATGGGTCTTGTGATTCTGCCGTCCGGCGCCATATAAAAAACGTGACCGCTCGGATTGAGTACGCTCGAACCCCAAGCGTCAGTCATGTAAAGACCGCCGGTTTTGTCGAAGAAGAGGTCATCCAAGCCGGAGAAGTTTCCGGAATGATACTGGTTGGTGATGAAATTAATCTTCCCAGTATTTGTATCAAGCCAAAATATTCCGTCGTGGTGATCGACGCCGAAGAGTCTTCCGTCCTTGTGAAAGCGTAAACCGTTTGGCGCTGAAGTATGCGCCACTTCTGAACAGTGTCCATCCGGAGTGACCCGGTAGATTTGCCCGGTAGTGTGGCTAACAAGCCAGAGATTGCCTTGCCGGTCAAAATTCGGGCCCTCAAGCCGGCCTAAGCAGGAGTCGGTAAGCTTTATGACTTTGCAGTCACCGCAGATCTGGTCGAGGCCTAGAATACGGCCCGCCGCGCCAGCACGGGAGTCCGGCGTGCTCAAAATAAACGCCGCGGCCAATACGAACTTTAATGTGTTAATACGAAACTTCATTTAAGATTTCTCTTTGAAGGAATCAACGGCCGCGATGATTCGCGGATCTTCAACACCGCGGGCAAACGAATCGCGAAGGGCTTGTCGCCGCTCTCTTTCTGCTCAATGCGCGTCAGCAAAATTTCCGCTGCCCGGAACCCAATCTCGTAGGCGGGCTGCACGATCGTAGTGATGGCCGGCGTAAAAAGATCGTCCACTGTCAGCTCGTCGAAAGTCACAAAGCCGAGATCGTCCGGCGTTTTCAGTCCGGAGTCCCGTAACGCGCGCAGCACGCCCAGCGCCGTCGGCCCGTTGGTGCAGAAGATCGCGTCCGGGCGCTTTGCCAAACTGCGCAGATGGTTGCCGCAGAGTGCCGCCACATCTTCTGGACGCACGTTCCCTTGCCAGATCAGGTCGCTGCGCACCGCGATCCCCGCGCGCTTAAGACTTTGCTCGTAGCCCAGCAGTCTTTGCCTTTCATTCATCAACGACAAGGGACCAGTCACGATTGCGATGCGCCGGTATCCCATCGACAGTAAATGATCCACGCCCATCCCGGCCGCGGAGGTATCTTCCACCGAAACCGAATCCACTGGAATCTCGTCGGGAATGCGGTCCAAACAAACAAGCGGTATCCCCGCCTCCATCAGTCGCGACATTTCAGCCAGCGATGTTGGAGCGGCCGCCAAAACTAACAAAATCCCTTCCACTTGCTGCGACCGCAGCAACGACAAAAGCGTCTTCTGCCTCTCCACGCTGTCGGTCGAATTTACCGCCATCAGAGCGTAGCCGCGTTTTAACGCCGCTGTTTCGGCGCCGCGGATCACCTGCGGGTAGAAGGAAATTGTCAGGTCCGGAACAATGATTCCTAGTGTGTGCGTCCGGCTAGTCTTCAAGCTGCGCGCAACATGGTTCGGGTGATAATCCAATTTCTTGACTGCGGCCAGCACCCTGGCTCTCAACTGGCTGCTCACCGCGACCGACCCGGTGATCACGTGTGAAACCGTGCCGATAGACACTCCGGCCGCTGCCGCTACTTCCTTGATGGTTGCCATGGATGCCGTTTAAAAATCGGATTATACGTGAAGCGTCGCGCCTTTGTTCCAAATCGGTGAACCCGCCATGTTGTTGCTCTTCGCTATTGACAACATCTGAAGCCTTGATATAGTATCGAGCAATTAGCGCGAATGTCTTTCTGGTTAAAGGCTGCGGCCCCAACATGAAACGTTTCATGTTGGGCCTCTAACGCTAATTTGCTCGACGAAAGAGTCCAAGGGGTGACACTATGAAGTGTTTTAGTCTTGCTGTTCCGCTCGCGTTACTCGGATCGGCCCTGCTGCTCAACTATCTGCCTAGAGCCTCTGCTCAGTCAGTGACGGGTTCCGTCTTCGGAACCGTTACGGATTCCGGCGGCGCAATATTGGTGGGCGCTCCGGTCCAATTAATTAATGACACTTCAAAACAGGCCCGCGACGCCGCTACCAACGGCTCGGGAGGGTTTGAATTTACCAACATCCTGCCCGGCAACTATACGTTGCGCATCAGTCAGAAGGGCTTTAAACAATACCAGCAAACCGGTATTATCGTTGGCGCCCAGGAGCGTGTCTCTCTCCACGATATCCGGATGGACGTCGGGGATGTCACCACTACCATTGAAGTCCAGGCCGAATCGACTCACGTCGCAACCGACAGCTCAGACCGCGCCATCGATGTCAACCTCAAGCAAATTCAAGACACGCCGATTCGCGGACGCGATTTTCAAGCCATCATCAAGGATCTGGCGGGCGTGCAGGATCTCGGTACGCATGACGCCCGCGGCTGGGGAACCACGGTCCCGGTTATCAACGGCGGCCAGCAGGGCCAAGTTCTATTGACGCTTGACGGCATCGCCAGCCAGGATAGCGGCGCTCCCGGTCTCAATACGTATCAGGCGCCCAGCATCGACGCCATTTCGGAAGTGAAGTTACTCGTGTCCAATTATGCGGCCGAGTTTGGCTCACGCAACGGCGGCCAGTTGAACATCAGCATCAAGAGCGGGCAGCCTCAATTTCATGGCTCCGCCTATTACTATTGGCGGCATGAAGAGTTGAACGCCAACGAATTCTTCAACAATGTGCAGGGCCTCGCGAAGCCTAAATACCGCTTTCAAAACCCTGGCGGCACCATCGGCGGTCCAGTGATTATCCCCTTCGTGCGCTTCAACAAAGATCACAATAGGCTCTTCTTCTTTTTTTCCTACGATCAAGTTCACAACATCTTGACTGCGAACACGAATCACTACACCATGCCCACTGCTCTGGAGCGGG
Organism: Bryobacteraceae bacterium; assembly: GCA_036488895.1. GTDB lineage: Bacteria > Acidobacteriota > Terriglobia > Bryobacterales > Bryobacteraceae > Bog-105. Next base: position 3,389 of record DASXGT010000045.1, read on the forward strand.
CTGGTAACTTTTCCCAAAGTTTCAACACCAATGGTTCGCCCATTATCATCAACGATCCAACCACAGGCAATCCATTCCCTGGCAATATGGTTCCCGGAAGCCGTCAAAGTCCAATCGGCGCGACCATGCTGGGCTTGTTCCCGCTCCCGAATGCAACCGACCCTACTGGGCAGCGGCAGTATAATTACGCGTTCACTCCCCAATACTCCAATCCCCGTAAAGACAAAATCCTGCGCGTTGATTACAACATTTCATCAAAGGACACCATGTTCGTGCGCCTCTTGCAGGACTATCAGGATCAATCCGGTTACGGGGCCATTCTGGGCGCTGCCGGCGACGGCTGGGGCCAGTTTCCGCATAGCTATCACATCCCCTCCGCGGGCGCCGCGGCTACCTATATCCACACCTTCACGCCGAGTCTGGTCAACGAATTAACCTGGGGCATCAATAAGGCCCATCAGCAAAACAGTCCGACGGATCAGACCCTCTATAACAACAGCCTGCTCCCCCTCAAGTCGAATGGTCAAGCTCTCAATTTGCCAACCATCTTCGGCAGCGGGGCAAATACCATGAATCTGCTGCCTAACGTTAATTTCGGATTGCCCTCCGGGTTCAGCGCGCAATCGTCACCTACAGCCATTCCGAATCTACCCAGTTTCGGCTTCGACAGCCGATGGCCGTTCGATGGCACCGACTCCATCCAAAATCTGACTAACAACATCACTTGGATCAAAGGCGCACACACCTTTAAAGCCGGTTTCTATTACGAACACGATGCCCGCAATGTCAGCGTTTATTCGACTTACAATACCGCCGGAACTTACTATTTCGGGTCCGACTTAGGAAACCCGGTGGATACGGGAAATCCTTTCTCGAACGCCCTGACCGGGAATCTATATGGCTACGGACAGGACAACATCAAGCAAATCAACCGTGCCCGCTACAAGCAATACGAATGGTTTTTGCAAGATACCTGGAAAGTGACTAAGCGGCTTACCTTGGATATCGGCATGCGCTTCCAGGTGCTTGGAGCACTCTACACCGTTCCCACTCAAACGCTGGGAATTTTCTCCGCCGCCGCTTATAATCCCAGCACGGTTGGACAACTGCTTTTGCCTATTTGTACTGTTCCGGTCGCATCCAGTTCATCCTGCCCCACTGCCAACAAGGCTTCCGTCGATCCTAAAACCGGCGCGATGTACTCTTACGTCCGGCAAGGAACTTTTGATCCGGCGAGTTACGCTGCCGGTAGTGTTCCGTTCTCGGGCATTGTCCAATCTCATGGAAATCTGTTTCAGACGCCGCCGGTTCAATTCAATCCTCGCATCGGTCTCGCCTGGGATGTTTTCGGAAACGGTAAGACGGCGCTCCGCGGCGGCTTCGGCATCTTTCACGGCCGCTTTGCCGGTGTCGATACCATTGGCGCTAGCGGTGTAGGCACCGGTCCTACCGCCGCGCCGCCTAACTTCCAGGCGCCGATTATTCTGAATACTTCCATATCGAGCCTCGCCAATTCTCCGGTCGTCTTTACTCCTCAAAACACCAACGGCGGCTCCACCAGTTACAAGCCGCCCTCCACCTACAATTGGAGCTTAGGCATCCAACACGATCTTGGCCGGGGTTTCATTCTTGACGTGGCGTACGTCGGCAATGTGGCCCATCATCAATGGAACCAGGCCGGCACCTACACGAGCGGCGTCGGCACAGGCGGTATCGCCACTGGAGTCGACTTCAACGCCGTTCGGCCCCTTACTACCTGGAATCCAACCACCGGCGCCAATCCGGCTTATCTTGACCCCACTAGCGGCAAGGGCGGGACCGCGGCCTTCTACTCCACCAATCTCATCCGCGCTTTGTCCGGAGGATATCAAGGGTGGGGAAGCATCAACACATTTACGCAGATTGGAGAATCGCTATACGACGCTTTGCAAGTGCAATTCAATAAGCGTGTCGGCGGGCGATTCCAGTTCGGCGGCAATTACACTTGGTCGAAAACGCTCCTCTATACGCGCTATATGTGGACTCCAGACCAATTGAACAAGAACGTGACCAGCAATGTTCCTCAAGCGGTCAATATGAATTTTACCTACGCTGTTCCGGAAGGCAGCAAGCTGTGGAAGAACCGCTTCACGGAACAGGCGCTTGATGGCTGGCATGTGGCCGGCATAGGAACGTTCTTCTACGGTCAGCCGCTCACCATCAACTGCGTCGCTGTCTCGGCGCCTGCCGGCTACTGGACCGGTACGCCCACCGGCGGTCTCCCCTTCCGCTGCCAACAGAATGGCAGTCTTTGGCTTTCTTCCGGCGCTACTCCCTCGTCCGTCGGCTCCAAAGCAGATCCTAATTTGTGGTACGACTTTAACCCAGCCAGTTTCACTCTTCCCGGCGCTTCGTCGCTCGGAATCGGCAATACTCCACCAACTCTCACCTATGGCCCTGGCGTGGAGTCAATTGATCTGACCATCTACAAAGACTTCAGAATCGGCAGCGAAAAACGCATTCTCACCTTGAAAGCCGAGGCGTTCAATGCCTTTAATCACTTCAACCCAGGCGCCCCCAACACCACCATGAGTATTAATTTTGCCAATGGCACGAATACGAACAACACCTTCGGCACTATCGTGCCCACTCAAACCTCGCTCAACGGTATTCTGTACGGCGGAGCGCAGGTGCAAGCCCGCCACATGGTCCTTTCGGCGCGCTTTACGTTTTAAATTGCCGCGCCCGGATACACTGTCGGTTATGAAATGGTTGAGCTGGAGTTTGATGGTTGCCTGTTGTCTGGCAGCCTCGGCTCAAGTCAAAACGGACAAGAATTGTCCTCCTCCCACTGATTGGGCCGGCTTGAACGTCTACGGCAGCGACGATTCTGAGGTTGCCACGCCCACGCCGAATGAGCAGCGCGTCGTCTTCATTGGTGATGACATAATAGCGGGCGCTGTCTTTCACAACCGCGCCTATATTAACCGAGGCATCGCCGGGCAAACCACGCCGCAGATGCTAGTGCGATTCCGCCAGGACGTGATTGCCTTGCACCCCAAGGTAGTCGTGATCGAAGGCGGATTAAATGACATAGGCGGCGTGGCGGGGCCGGGCACCGAAGGCACCATCACGGAGAATCTTGCGTCCATGACAGATCTCGCAAAAGCGCATGGCATTCGTGTAGTCATCGCTTCGCTCTCACCGGTTTGCGATTGCGTGACTAACGAAACCGGCCGGAGGTCCGTGGGTAGAATTGCGGCTATCAATCACGGGCTCCAGGATTTCGCTCGCGAGACGGGCTCCGTTTATCTCAACTACTACTCCGTCCTCGTCGAACCTCGCACGCGCCAAATGAAAAAAACATTGACTAACGATGGATTTCTGCCAAACGCCGCCGGTTATGCTTTGATAGCTCCTTTGGTGGAAAAGGCGATTGCCGATGCGCTGCATGCGAAATGACGGACGGAAAATCAACCTGGATGGAAAATTAATAATGATGCATTCAAAAATGATTCGGCTGCTGGCCATGACTGCCGTTTTTACCGTTGCTGCATCGGCTGACCTGCCCCCCGGCCCCGGAAAAGACGAGACGGTCCGCACCTGCAGCCGGTGTCACTCGCCCGAACTGGTCGCCACGCAGCATCAGACCCGCGACCAATGGCAGTTGACCATTTCAAAGATGGCGAACTTGGGCGCCGAGGCTAACGACAATGAGTTCGAGGCCATTTTGGATTATCTGTCCCGCCATTTCGGTCCCGAAGCGGCGCAGCCGGTCAACGTCAACAAGGCCACTGCGGTAGAGCTTGAGTGCGTGCTGGCGCTCACGCGACCCGAATCCAAGGCGATCGTTCAATACCGGCAGCAGAACGGCCCGTTCAAGACGATTGACGATCTAAGTCGGATTCCCGGACTCGATTTCAAGAAAATCACTGCCAAGAAATCGCTCGTCCTGTTTTGACTAAGAGAAGGAAAATGCGAAAGCTTCTGTTGATTGCAGTAACCGCGCTAACGGCCTGCCTGATAGTTTGGGGAGACGATTGGCCCAGCCAGGGCGGAAATCCGCAGCGCGATGGGTGGGCCAAGTATGAGAAAGGCTTTACGAAACAGAATGTAGGAGGCCTGCAACTCTTATACACGTACCAAGCCGATAACCAGGCTAAAGGTTTGAACGCCCTCACCGCGCCTCTGGTCAATGGTTTGCTGATCACGTACCGGGGATTCAAGGAGATGCTGGTTTTCGGCGGCAGCTCCGATACGGTCTATTCCGTGGATGCCGATTTGAACCGGCTGATTTGGAAAACGCAATTGCCCGTGAAAGCGCAAGCATCTGGGGAAGAGAAGCACGCGGATTCCTGTCCCGGCGGATTAACAGCAGCCTTGGCAATGCCGGGTAGCAGCACAGCATCCGGCCGCGGCAACGGCTTCCGGCGAGTCCCCGTGCCGGTCACTCCCGCTGGTGCTCTGCCGCTGAAACCGCTTCCTCCCGTTACGCTGCCACCATCGGTAATCCCTCCCAAGCCCGGATTGCTCGCTACCGGGTTTGGCCGTCCCGGTGCCTTTCTGGCCGTTGGCAGTGACGGCAGCTTACATGTTCTAAATACGTCGACTGGTGCGGACCGCGTTCCTCCGATTCCGTTTCTGCCTGCCGGCGCCAATGTCAGTAGTCTAAACATCAGTAACGATACCGTCTACGCCGCTACTTCGGGCGATTGCGGTGGGAATCCTAATGCTCTATATGCGGCTGATCTCTCGTCTGACACGCCCAAGATCGCATCGTTTCTCACGAATGGCGCTGGGCCTGCCGGCACGCTAGGTACCGCGATTGACAAGAACGGAACTGTCTATGCTCAGATTTCTTCCGGCCGCGGAGAACTCGCCGGTGCCTATAACAATTCAGTTGTCGCTCTGACTTCGAAGACTCTCGCGGAAAAGGACTATTTTACGCCGGAGTCCAAGCAAAACGCAGTGGCTTCCGGTGCGACTCCCATGGTTTTTGATTGGAAAGGAAAAGAGTTGTTGCTTGCCGCGGGCGGGGACGGGAGTCTATACCTACTTAACCCGGCATCACTGGGCGGCGCGGATCATCATCAGCCGTTGTCAAAAACCGACCCCGTCGCAAATGGGTTCCGTGGAGGCTTCGCCTCTTGGGAGGATACGGCTACGGGTACGCGCTGGGTCTATGCGTCGCTCGGCGGACCTGCCTTGTCTTCCGCTCACTTTCCAGCAGAGAACGGAAAAGCTGCTCACGGCAGCGTCCTGGCGTTCACCGTTCAGGAACAGTCTGGTCACCCTGCGCTCGTTCCAGCCTGGATCTCACGCGACATGATCGCGCCTGCTCCAGTGGTTATAGCCAATGGAATTGTGTTCGCGTTGGCCGGCGGTGATAGCAATAATAAAAAGAACTCCCATGCTGTTTTGTACGCTCTAGACGCTGCAACCGGCAAAGAATTGTATTCAAGCCAATCCCTCATCCGGTCTTTTTCTCATAATGGAGGCTTGGCTATCGCGAACCGCCGGATTTACTTCACCACGCACGACAATGCCGTCTATTGCTTTGGCTTCTTCGCGGACCAGTTGCAATTAACCGGGAGATAAGGAAATCAATCATGCACAAACTGCGCTACATCTGGATCGGCCTCGCCTGTTGCGGCATCATCTGGGGAGCCGACTGGCTGACGGATGGCGGCAATCAAAAGCGGACCGCTTGGCAGCAAGACGAGCACATTCTTTCCAAAGACAACGTCAAAGACTTAAAAATTTTGTGGAAGATCCAGCTGGATAATCAGCCTCGGGACATGCACTCCCTGTTCGCTCCTCTCATTGTGGACAAGGTCAACACCAGCAAAGGACCCAAACAAATCGCAATTGAAGCCGGCGTCTCGGACAACATTTATGCCATTGATGTGGAGACCGGCACGCTGCTCTGGCAGAAACATTTTCAATATCCCCCAATCACCGCTGGACGGGGTTTGCGTCCAGGTGATCCGCTTTGCCCCGGTGGCCAGACGGCGACTCCCATCATTGGTCCGCCGGACGCTTCAGGAGCGCGCCGCGTGTATGCCTTGGCCGGTAATGGAGAGCTGCATTCGCTGAACGTTGCCGATGGCGAAGACGTTGAGCCGCCCTTTCCCTTTGGATTTCCCAACGGAAAATCGTATGCCTTAAACATGTGGCATCACACTCTGTTCACCACTACCTCTCAAAGCTGCAATGGGAATCCCAATCAGATCTGGGCGGTGAACCTGGACGATCCCGCTCACAAAGTAATAACTTACAATCCCAAGAGCGGCGGCCTTTGGGGCCGCACGGGCGCTGCCATCGATTCAAACGGCGTTGCCTGGGCGCCTACAGGAGACGGTCACTACGACAAAGTTGCGCAGACCTACGGCAACGGGTTAGTGGGCGCCAAGATCATTGATGGCGAGTTCCATCTCGAGGATTATTATATGCCCCTGAACTGGTCATGGCTGCAGAAGCGCGACCTCGATTTTCAGGTTACTCCAGCAATTTTTCCGTTCAACGGCCACGAGTTGATGACCACGGGCAGCAAAGAATGCCGCGTGTATCTTTTGGATACCAAAGACACTGGCGGAGAGGATCACCAGACGCCGCTGTACCGCAGTCCCTTGATTTGCAATGAAGAGGTGAACTTTGCGGGCACGGGTATCTGGGGTTCCATGGCGAGTTGGGAAGATGCGCAGCACAACCGTTGGGTTCTGACGCCCTTTTGGGGGCCTCCGCATTCGAAATTTAAAGTCCCGATCTCCTATGGTCCGGTGGAGTACGGCGCAATCTTGGCTTTCAAAGTCAAAGAAAAAGATGGAAGCTATACGTTGGATCCGGTTTGGATGTCGCGCGACATGAACCGCGCCGAGCCGCCGGTCGTCGCCAATGGCGTCGTATATGCCTACGGTAGCGGAGAAAATACCGATCAGGCCTATCCCGACCAAGGGCTAGCCGATCTAAGTCCCCTGCGAATCAAACATTCGACACATGCCGTTCTCTACGCACTTGACGCACTAACTGGCAAAGAACTCTATTCGAGCGGCGACCAGATCAAATCGTTCAATCACTTCTCCGGCATCTCCGTAGCGAATGGCCGCGTCTACATTGCTACCTACGATAGTGTTCTCTATTGTTTTGGTCTGAGCAGCATGTCCCCGGCACAATAGATTTCAGAGGATCTGCAAGCAGCCAATCCATCGGCATACGTCCGGTACAGTTGTTCGAAAACGAATTGCCAGCTATTGCGGTCCGCAAATTTTCGAGCCGCGCAACTCATGGCAAGGCGCAGAGCGTGATCGCGCATCAGGCGTTGCAAGCTGGCGGGAAAGTCTTCCGAAAGGAATCCGGAAACCCCGTCTTTGATACCGACGCATTCGCCAGTCTCCGGCGTCACAATTACCGGGACGCCGGAAGCCATAGCCTCCAGTATCACTAGGCCAAACGTATCGGTGCGGGATGGAAAAACAAAGGCATCCATCCGCGTGTAGGCCGCGGCCAACTCTTTACCTCGAAGCAGGCCTGGAAACTCTGCACTGCGTAGATGCTTCCGCAGCCAGTTCTCTTGGCCACCTTGGCCCACAATCAGAAACCTGTAATTCTGGTCGCCGGCAACGATGACTGCCTGTTCTATTTCGGCGAACAAACGAACATTTTTCTCGGTGGTCAAGCGGCCCACATAGCCGATACAAAAGGGGCGACCGGCATGGGAGCCAGGTTGCGCCGGACGATATCCGGCTAGGTCGACGCCGTGCAGCATCAGGAACGCGGGATGCCCTGTTTTTGCGTGCAGTAGATCCACCATCGCTTGGTTAGGAGCCAAGACAAACCGGACCATTCGATAAAGACGCAGCAAGCCGCGCAAACTTTGCTGTTTAACTGCGCAAGTGGCGCGGTCGCGCAACTTGCGCGGCACCAGTTGGAGCATCCGGTCCAACCGCCGCGCAAGGTACTCATGCAGGTTGGTGTGCCACGACGCCACCAATGGCACGTGCAAAATATGGGCTACCCAGATTCCCAACAAGCCGACATCCCCTGGGCCGGTAATATGCACTAAATCCGGCTTAAAAACGAGAAGATGGTCAATGACCAGTTGTTTATGCCGCATCAGGAGCGGGTCGCAGTAAAGGTCCTTATCCAGAGGAAAGGCCGCAAAACCACGTTTTAATTCAAGGGTCTCAAGCGAGCCATCTTGGCTAAGGCTGGTCTGCCTGCCCCCATGAACAACCAGGAAAGGAAGGCCGTTGTCCCGCGCAAACTCCGCCAGATGCCGGCTGAGCGTTGCCACTCCATTGGCTTCGTGAAAAGCGTCCGTGAACAGGGCAACGCGCAGCGAGGAGTTTACAAGTGTCGGCAACTGTAGTTTCTATTTCGACGAGATTATTACTTTTAGGTTTCAAATTTCGAACGGAATAAATCGCTTCACGCGCTTGGATAATTCCGTGTGTGCTCTGTAGGAAGGGAGGGGAAACGCTTGGTTTATGGAGCCACCCGCCAGGATCGAACTGGCGACCCTCTCATTACGAATGAGATGCTCTACCAACTGAGCTAGGGTGGCTGGACCTTATTCTACTTGGATCTTGCGGTTCCAGACCTGATTCTAACAAATCGCACCTAAACCGCTATAGCCGCCGCGCTATTGTAAAAGCAAACTTGCCGGAACTTCCTGAAGTAGAGACCGTCGTCCGCTCTATCACTCCCTACGTGCAGGGGCGCGCCATTCGCCATGTCGAGCTTTTCTCGCGCCGTGTCACCCGTGGCGACTTCGCCGCGACAATTGCGGGCCTCACTGGTGCGATGATTCAAGCTGTCCGCCGTCACGGCAAGCAAATCTTCTTTGAGCTCGACCGCGGCATTCTCTTCATTCACCTGGGCATGACCGGTAAGCTTCTCTTCAACGCTGCCCCCAGCAAATACGCCCGCGCCATCTTTCATCTGGACGAAGGCACGTTGATCTATGACGATGTCCGCCAGTTCGGCCGCGTGGAATTCTTCCCGGAGATGCCAAGCTCGCTGGGAAAAGTAGGTCCTGACGCGCTGGCTGTCAGCTTCCCGGAATTTTTCGAACGTCTGCACGGTCGCGGCGGCCACATCAAGCCGCTGCTGCTGAATCAGTCCTTTATTGGAGGCGTTGGGAACATCTATGCCGATGAAGCGCTGTTTGCCGCCCGTATCCATCCACGCGCAATCGCCAGTCGCCTTTCGGAAAAGCGCGCCAAAGAACTGTACGTCAACTTAATGGAAATTCTGAACGCTGCCATTCTACAGCGCGGCTCTTCCATTTCCGACTACGTGGATGCCGATGGCGGGCGGGGAAGCTTCCAACAACACCACAATGTCTACGGAAGGGCAGGGGAGCCTTGTGCGCGCTGCCGTGCGCCCATCCGCCGTATCGTGTTGGGCCAGCGCGGAACTCACTATTGCCCGCGTTGTCAGCGTTCTTGACTCTCGGCCGGCCGGTCTTTCCTCAACTGCGGCCGTAGGCGGTTCTGCTGCAAAGGACCTGGCGGCAGCATGGGTTGGCGCGTTTGCGTGGGCTGCGGCTCTTCCTCGCGGCTGCCGAATTCGCGGATAGTATCAGCAACATCCACCACGTTCTTCATCTTCTTTACGTCGTGTACCCGCAAAATCTGCGCGCCATTGAGAATGCATGCGGTCACTGCCGCAGCGGTAGCGAACTCCGTGTCCATCTCCTCCTCTTTTCTGAGGAACGATTTGCGTGACGGGCCTATAGCCAGTGGAAGATCAAATGCGTGCAGCAACTCTAACTTCGCGATAATCTCGGAATTCTGTTCCCGCCTTTTCCCAAAACCCAGGCCCGGATCGATCACCATTTGCTGCTTCGCCACTCCGCCTTGCCGCGCGCGATGGATGGACGCCTCCAAGTCAATCGCAAGAGACCGCATGAGGTCTTTGATGGGTGGCAGTCTCGACCAAGTCTCCGGCGTGCCGCGCATGTGATTGATGATGAGCCCCGCGTCGTACTTGTTCACGATTTTGGCGATCGGCAGATCGAGCAAGATTCCGCTCGGATCGTTAATAATCTCCGCGCCGTGTTCCAGCGCCTTGTCCGCCACGCCCGACTTGTAGGTGTCCACCGAAATAGGAATGCCCAGTTTGCCGTGCAGGCGTTTCAGAACCGGTATCAGACGCCGCAGCTCCTCCGCCTCGGATATGCGCTGCGAACCGGGCCGCGTGGACTCCGCCCCGATATCGAGGATATCCGCCCCTTCGTCTTCAATCTCCAACGCCCGCGCAAAAGCCGCGTCCGGATCGGAATATTTTCCACCGTCTGAAAACGAATCGGGCGTGATGTTGAGGATGCCCATCAGCAACGTGCGGCCGCCAAGTACAATCTCGCGCTGCTTCAGCTTCCATTGGTAACGTTTCTGCATTCCCTAAACTATGAGTGTGGCAGACCCACTCTTGGAAAGTTCTTTCGTCGTACCAGGCAGCGTTTGCCGAAATCTGAAAAGCGCCTCTCATTTGGAGTGGCTGGAAACAAATCACACTGGCGGTTTTGCCATGGGGACGGTAGCCGGCATCAATACGCGCCGCTATCATGCCCTGTTGGTGGCGGCCCTTGATCCTCCCATCGGCCGCTATTCCGTTCTCTCCCGCGTGGAGGAGACTGTAGAAGCCGGGGGCGCGGCCCATGCGCTAGCCGCCGCGCAATACCCCGGCGCCGTCCATCCACGCGGATTCGAACTGCTGGACGAATTCCGCATAGACCCGTTTCCCACCTGGACCTTTCAACTTGATGCTGTTCGACTGCGGAAAACTGTTTGCCTGCTCGACGGCCAGTCAACCTTTCTGATCCGCTATGAGAGCACCCAGCCGTGCCAATTAAACCTTCGTCCGCTGCTTTCGTTCCGTGATTACCATTCGCTTGCGCATCGCAATGAGGCGGCTGTTGCCACCGCGCAATCGTCCGCGGGCCGCGTCTTCTATGTTCCCTATTCCGGCGTGCCCGCGCTCAATATCTTTCACAACGCAACCGCCTATCAACCCGGTTTCACCTGGTTTCTCAATAACGAATACCAGCGCGAACTGGAGCGGGGCCTCGATTTTCAGGAAGATCTCCTCTCTCCCGGATCGCTTGTTTTTGAGTTGCAGCCCGGTCATCCTGCCTGGTTTCTTGCGTCTGTCGATTCTAAAGTTGCGGACGAGACGTTCGATGACGCCCGCATAGCGGCGATTCTCGTGAACGAAGCTAAGCGGCGAGCGTTTCCCACGTCCTTGCATCGGGCGCTTGACCAATTCCGCTTTATCCGTTTTGACCGCAGGCCATCGCTCATCGCTGGATATCCGTGGTTCACAGACTGGAGCCGTGATACCCTCATCAGCCTTCCCGCTTTCGCCGCAGCCGGATTTTCGATGGAAAATGCCCAGGCCGTTCTAGCGATGTTGCTCGACCAACGCTCGCAAGGCCTGCTGCCGAACCGCTTCATCGACAATCAATCCACTCCGGAATACAACACCGTGGATGCAACGCTCTGGTTCTTTATCGCCGCTAACGAAGTCGTGGAGCGCACCAGAGATCACGCGTTTTTGCAGGACGTTCTCTATCCGGCCGCGCTTGATATTCTCGATTGGCACCGGCGCGGCACTTTCTATAACATCAAGGTGGATCCGGACGATTCGCTGCTTTCTGCCGGCGCGCCCGGTTCTCAACTCACCTGGATGGACGCCAAAATAGGCGACTACGTTGTAACGCCCAGGCACGGGAAGCCTGTGGAGATTGTGGCGCTTTGGTACAACGCCTTGAAAATCACCAGCCAATGGGCTGAAACATTAGCTCTGCCCGCGGCTGCCGCGCAATTTTCGGTCCAAGCCGCCACCGTCCGCGCGGCCTTTGAAGCCAAATTTTGGAATGCCCAACTCGGCTGCCTCTATGACGTCGTGACGCCTACATCAAATGACGCCAGCATACGGCCGAACCAGTTATTTGCCATCTCCCTGCCTTGGCCGCTGCTCGATGCCGGACGCGCGCGTTCCGTGTTGAATGTGGTCCAGGAAAATCTGCTTACACCTGTCGGCCTGCGCACTTTGGCCCCGTCTGAAACTGCTTACCGGCCGCGTTTTGAGGGCGATATGCCTAGCCGCGACAGTGCCTATCATCAAGGCACTGTCTGGCCCTGGCTGATGGGGCCGTTCATCTCCGCCTATTTATTTGCATTCGGTGAAACACCTTCCAGCATCGAGGTCTGCCGTCATCTGCTCAAAGGCATGGAACAGGAGCTAACCGCATGCTGCTTAGGATCGTTAAGCGAGGTGTATGATGCCGCGGAGCCGCAACGTCCTGGTGGATGTCCCGCGCAGCTCTGGAGCGTCGCGCAGTTGATGATCGCGCGGCGCCGCCTGGACAATGCTATTGAGAATCAGGCCAAACACCCTTCGCTCGCTTTCCCAGCAAGCCCCGCGCCCAAGTAAGTTGCTCCTCCACGGTGGCTGCAAGCTCCGGATGGCCGTGCTTCAATTTCTGCCAATGCGCCTCCGCCGTCTCCGCGGAGCATTCGGTCAGCGGGCCGCCCCACGGCACACGCGCGCCCTTCGAAAAACAATCGAACATCTCCCAAGTCATGTCGTCCAACAGCGAAGCCAA
>DASXGT010000074.1:0-4606 GCA_036488895.1 Bryobacteraceae bacterium
CGGATTAGCGCTCGAATCGCTCTCCAGCGTTGCTCTATCCTCTATCCGGCTGGGTGATAGTGTATCTAAAAAACGGCGCCGGCGGCGCCGTGAGGAGTCAAAATTTCGGACTTGACACGTAGCTCCCTCATAGATGACCGGGGTCCATTCGGCGCGTCTATTTTGGAAGATAGACCGTAAGCTATTGAATTAAAATGGCTTGCGCTCGCCGCCACCGCGAATGTCGTGTTCTCAGTCTAGCCAGCGAAACAGAATTAGCTGATAATGTTTAGGGCGGGCTGTGGCATTGAACAATCGGGAAAAGGCAATTTCGATCCATGATCCACGGCTCGCGGCAGCCGATACGCTCTCTGAAGCTGCTCATTACCTCCGCATGCCGGAGGGCACTCTTCGAAGCTGGGTCTATGGCCGACTGTATCCTGCATCAGGCGACACAAAGCGTTCGCTGCCGCTTATTCAACTTGACGATCGCACCGCCGATATCTCTCCTTCATCAATTTAGTAGAAGCCCACGTTTTAGCGGCTATGCGGCGCCGGCATGGCGTGAGACTTCCCAAGGTGAGGTCCGCCTTGGATTATGTACGGAAACAGTTCAAGATCAACCGTCCTTTGATCGATCAAGCGTTTCAAACCGACGGCCTAGATCGCTTTGTGGAACAGTATGGCGACATGCTGAACGTGTCACGCGAGGGGCAGAGCGCCATGAAGGAGGTCATTACTGCCTACCTTGAGCGTATTGACAGGGATAACGTTGGTTTCCCCAGCAAACTTTACCCGTTCACGCGCGATACAGAAGCGGCTTCGTTTGCGAGAAATGCCCCCCGTGTGATTGTAATGAATCCTGCCGTCTCGTTCGGAAGGCCGGTAATAGCAGGCACGGGCATTCCGGTTTCGGCTATTTATGAACGTTATCGGGCGGGTGATTCTATTGCCGAACTTGCAGAAGACTTTCGCTTGAATGGCGGCGCTATTGAAGAAGCAATCCGCTGCGAAGCCGCCTGACGCTGTTTTTTTGGTGGATCGATCACTCGGTAGCGAACCGCTGCGATCCATCCTAAGAAAAGCAGGCGTGAGGGTTGAGATTCATGACGACCATTTAAGCGCGACGAAGAGGACCAAGTTTGGCTCGTTGAAGTGAGCGCGCGCTCCTGGGTTGTTTTGACGAAAGACCAGCGGTTCCGCTACAGGCCTTTGGAAATTTCAGCTTTACATAGTAGCGGCGCGCGCGTGTTCCTCCTTATCGCAGGTAATCTTCGAGGAAGTGAAATAGCCGCCATATTCGACGCCGCTTTGCCACGCATCCAACGTGTTCTTGCAACCCGCGCCGGTCCGTTTATTGCACGTGTCAGTAAGAACGCGCGGATCAGTATTTCGTGATCATCCTCTTTCCCGGCAATGCAAAGACTCGCGGTGGAGACTGGGATTGATGTCGTTGACTGCGCGTTCGTGCGTGCTTTCGTAGCGCATGAAGAGGCTGAGCTGCGAAGCACTGCTCTCGTCGGGTTATTTCGATTAGAAATCGATCGCCGAAAGATTTGAGGCGAAGCCGCGTTCACGCTGATATCTTTTGGGAAGGGAGACTTGAACGTGAGGCGCTTAGGATTATTGGTATTTCTCACGTACCGTATTGTTGCCGCGCAAAACCCAGATCATTGGACGGTTGCTCAAAACTCACATTTTGAAGTTTATTCACAATCCGGCGACGAAGCGGTAAGAAGGGCATTTACCTGGTTCGAGCAGTTGCGAGCATTTTTCGAGCAAAACGGGTTGTTGGGAGCAAATTTCAACGATCAGGACCGGGCCGCCTTGCGCGTGATTGGCTTTCGCTCGGAAAAGGAATACGCGGAATTTCGTCTCCATCCAGCCGCTGATGCTTATTACATTTCGGACGGAACTCGCGACTACATTGTCATGGCGGCGCTCCAACCGAGGAATTTTGACACGGCGGCGCATGAATACGCCCACTACGTTTTGCACGTTAGCGGCCTGAAGCTGCCAGCGTGGCTGAACGAGGGCCTCGCCGAATTCTTTTCCACTTTGCGATTGAACCGTAGCGGATATGAATTGGGCGGCGACCTGCCGGCGCGGACGCAAACCTTGCGAAAAAACAAATGGTTGGCGCTAGGCGAATTGCTGGAACTCACCAGCGAATCGTCCATGCCTGACACGCGGAAGGGCGCGAGCGTCTTCTATGCGGAAAGCTGGGCTTTGGTGGAGATGCTGATCACTTCACCGCAATATGCCGGGCATTTTCACGAGCTTGTTTCCCGGTTGAGCGCCGGCTCGAATGGGGTTCAGGCGTTGCAGGAGATATACGGCAAGCCATTAGACCAAATCAGAAAGGACCTTGAACGTTGGATTGAACAGCCGCGATCCACCCGATTCGTGCTGGATAGGCCGGCCGCGCTTGCTGCGACGCTCCGCTCAGAACTTTCAGACCGTCAATCCGCTACTCTGCTGGCGCAGCTTTCGCTAGTCAGCGGCCGCATCGAACAAGCAAAGGCCCGGTATGAAGAACTGTTGCGGGAATCACCCAACGATGCGGATTTTCGAGCGGCGTTGGGCGCTATCGCTCTGCGGCAAGGGAACCGGCAAGAAGCTTTAGCGCAATGGCGGCAAGCGATCAATGACAAAGTTACCGATGCGCAGTTGTGTTATCGCTTTGCACTTCTGGCGGAGGAAGCAGGGATGGGTACGCAAGATGTCCAAGGGGCTCTGGAACGGGCGATCGCCTTGGCTCCGGGCTTTGACGATGCGCGCTACAAACTTGCCTTGCTTCAGAACCATGCCGGCGAGTACCCGTCAGCCGTAGAGCAATTGCGAGCGATGCGGGTTCCGGCAGGAGCGCGAAGGTATGCGTACTGGATGGCCATGGGGTCCGCCTTGACTGAACTAGACAGGCGGGATGAGGCGAAAGCAGCGGCGCGCGAGGCGATTCAGGCGGCACAAACTGACGGAGACCGGGTACGGGCGAGACAGATGGCTTATACGGCGGCGACAGACATGACAGTGCAGTTTGCCACCGATTCGGCAGGTCGTTCGCAAATGGTGACCACCCGCGTTCCGCACGGCACAACGGATTGGAATCCGTTTATTGAGACTTCCGATCATATTCAACGAACGAGTGGCGTCGTCGGCGAAGTGTTGTGCGGGGCGGGGAAGTTGACGGGCTTTGTTCTGCACACCCCAAGCGGAAGGATCACCGTTGACGTGCCAGATCCATTGCACGTGCTCATGCGGAATAGCCCCAGTGAATTTTTTTGCGGGCCAACGCAGGAGAAAGCGGTTGAGGCTGAGTATTCGGTTATTGGAACGGCAGGTAAGACGAGAAATATTTTAAGAGGAATGACGTTTCGGTGATGTGGCAGGAAATAGGCCTGGAATTTGGAGTAATCTGAATATAGGTTTCGGCAGTATGCAAGAACAGGAACGAGATTGGTCTGGTTGCCCCATTGTGCAGTACGATCCGAAAAAAATGAGCGGCGCTCCTAACGTGGGAGGGCAGCGCATTACGCCGGATGCATTTGTTGATAACTACAATGACGGCTTATCAGTGAGTGAATTACAAGAGCAGTTTCCGGGCGTGCCCGAGCAGAATATCCGGATAGTTCTTCACTATGCGGCCCAGCGCGGGTTCCTTGTCGCTCGTCCTTCTTGACCACAACACGCCGCACCGCGTCGCGCGATTGCTGCCAAAGCATCATGTCGAAGACGCGTTGTTCTTGGGACCAACCGATGGCGCATCTTGAGCAATTATTCTATTCAGATCGCCGCCGCTGTTGATTCAGCATCCGCGGGAAGTTACTTGTTTGTGCCCTGTCTTTTGCCGCCGAAGCGTTAGGTTTCGCTCAAGGTGACTGGAAGGGGCGTCGAGGCCGGTGCTATTTCGCGTCCGAAGCCGCGGAAGAAGAGGGCGTAGACTTTCGCCAGAGCGGTTCGTTCGAGGAGGAAGCTGAGCACGGACGTGAGGACGATGCTGACGAAGACGATGCAGTAGGTGACGCTTTGCAGGTCGGAGCCGTGGGCGATGTTTTGTTCAAGCGGCATTGAGGCCAGGACTACGGCGGCCAAGCCTTTGGGGCTCATGATGGCTACCAACGAGGCATCGCGGACGGGGGTGGTGCGCGCGAGGCCGAGCCAGGCGGCGGGGATGCGGACCAGGAAGATGAGCGCGGTGAGCGCTAGTCCGATGTAGACGAGCGGCAGGTCTGTAAATTTGATGGAGACGCCCACATAGACGAAGAAGAATGTCTTTAGGAGAAACACGGCTTCGCCCATGAAGTTGCGTTCCTGGATGTTCAGGGTGATAGCTTCGGCAGGCAGATAGGGCCGCATCCAAGGTATGCCGTGGAAGACTTCCATGTTGCCGAGCACCGCTCCAAAGACGACCGCCGCGACGTAGCCGCTGAAACCGAATAGTTCCACGATGCCGAAGAGGACGAAGACAAAGGCGGGCGTGGTGAAGATGGAATTTTCCAGCCCGCGCACGCGGCGTAGAAGAGCGGACCAGGCGAAGGCGGCGAGGAGTCCGGCAATTCCGGCAAGGATGAGCGTGGCGAAAATCTGACCGATCATTTGCGTGACGTGCAGTTTGCCGAGGCGGAAA
>DASXGT010000084.1:0-78035 GCA_036488895.1 Bryobacteraceae bacterium
TGCCACGTGCGCATCTCGTCGCCGGTATTGATCGAATATTCCTTCTCGGCATCGCGCAGCAGGAGCAATTGCCAGCGTGAGCGTTCCAGTTTGAATCCGCTCAAATCCTCTGTGCGCACCTGCTCATAAAGTTCCTGATAATAGGGCGGTTCGCTGGTGACCTCAGCCAGGCATTCCGGATGCAGGTTGAACAGCTCGCCGCGCGAGAATAAGCGCGTCCGGGGCGCGGGCGGTTCCTCTTGCGGCTTTTCCATCGCGTCCAAAAGCGGGTCCAGCAGGTTCAGCGAAACCACCGCGCAAACCTTCGCCAGAGGATCAGCCCCCTGCAGCTTCCAGGCCATGGCGGCGGCATGCGCCTCAATCTGCGGTGTTCTGGGTTGCGGATAGACGCGATACGCCTCCTGGTATCTGTCTATGCCTACGATCTCCACCGCGTACGGCTCCGGATAAAGGTCGTTCAGATGCGGTTTCTCGTGTGTGGCAGGTTCCAGGAAGACGATTTCCGCATCAATCTCAGCAGCGGTCCGCATCGCTTCCACAAAAGGATCTCCCGGTTCAACGGGTATGTAAGAAGCGCGCCCCTCTTCCTTGCCGGTCTGTTCCTCCTCGATCAGGATGACCGACAATTGCGGCAACCGGATCAGCGCCGCGGCATATTTCTCTTCAAGCGAGGAGGGCAACTCCACCGCCACCACGCGCGGCCGCTGCTCCAACAGGTATTTCCTGACTCGCCAGGCAAACTCTATCCGCCCGGGAACCACCGCGAAGTAGCTAAGATTGCCTCGTTGAATCACCCCATCCAGGCTGCTTTCGCTCAACATAATTTACCGCCGCGGACTGTAGCGAAGCGCTTCTTCTCCCAATACGGCCCGTACCGCCGCGCCCAGTTGCAGTTTTGCCGATTGCTGCGCCTGCCGTCCTGTTCCTTCATGCAGTTTCAGGGCGTACCGCGCAATATTCACTCCATCGCGAACGGTGTAGCTTTCATCGGCGGCATGCGCCTGTTGCAGGAAATCCGTCACATACTGTAAAACATCGTCGGAAGAAAACGGCAAGTTTTCCCGCAGGATGGCCAATTCTTCCTCGCGCTCAGGGAAATCGATCAGCACTTGCGGCTGCAGACGGGAGTGGATGTACTCCGGAAGGTCGAAGGTGGAGGAATCATCATTCATGGTCGCCACCAGCCGGAAGTTCGCATGCGCCTTGATCTTAATGCCCGCCACAATGGATTCCACGTAGCGCCGGTTATCCAGCAGCGGAGCCAAACTCGCCCAGCTTTTCTCGCTCATCCGGTTGCCTTCGTCCAAAATGGCGACGCCGCCCCGTATCATGGCCGTCACTAGCGGCGATGCCACGTATTTCAACCGGGACACGCCCTCAATCACCGGTGTAATCAACAGGTCTTCGGGGCGTGTATCGGCCGTCGCCTGGGTAATGTACACCTCGCGCCCCAAACGCTTTGCCGCGGCATAGGCCATAGTGGTCTTGCCCACTCCAGGCTTGCCCAGCAGCCGCGGATTCATCGGCACATCGCGGTCGTTAATCACCAGCCAGGCGGCCATCAACTGGCGCATCGCCTCTTCCTGCCCCACCCAGGTGACGCTTAGTTCGTCCGGGTGAGCGAGATGCAATTCAATGCCCTCAATCGTCACCTTCATGAACGTGGGGCTCCACACGGACGTGAAACGGCCGGGCGTGAATAACTTCTATTTATTAGCTGTTTGGCTGCGACAATTAACGGCATTTGCGTACTTCCATCGTAGAATGGAATGTCTGTCTGCATGAGTGCAAAACTCCTCCGGTTTGCATATGTCTGTGAGTTTCTATTAGCTTTGGTCGCCATCTTCACCGGATGGTCTGAAGTGGGTGGCCAAGCAGCGCTTGATCAGATGTACTGGGGCTGGAAGTTAGGTTTTGGGCTGGCATTGGCGGGGGCAATCGTGGCATACACGGCGGCCATCGCGGCAGGGGATTCCATATGGACTCTGCGCTCAGTGCGCTGGTTGATTGCGATTGGGCTTTTAATGGGCGCCATCGGGGTCATTACTTATTACTACACGCAGGACACCGAATTACCTGGTGATTCCGGCGAATCAGGGACTGTCACCCAGTGGAGGCGGATGCCTCCGGCGCGCCATTTTGCGTGACGCCTGGTCAAAATGATGTCGAACAAAAACTCCGATTCAATCACCGAACACAATGGAGACACCGCCGCCGAGAACGCGGCGGAACAGGCGTATTGGACCATTCCCGGCACCGCCGCCCGGGTGGTTTATTCCCTGCCGCTTTTTCAGGACATCGACTTTGCCGTAAACGAAGGGTACCGGAAAATTCCGCACGGCGGCATTGAGATTGGGGCTTTGCTGTTCGGGTCCGTGGATCAGAGCGGAGCCACGATTGAAGCCTTCCGCCGCATCGAATGCGAGCACGTTTTCGGTCCGTCTTTCATTCTTTCCGACCGCGATCTAAGCGTATTGGAAACGCAGATCCAAAACGCGCCTTCCGATCCCGATTTGCAGGATCTGCAACTGATTGGCTGGTTTCTGGCGCATACGCGCGGACCGCTGCAACTGACTGATCCGGAACTGGAGTTATTCGACCGTTTCTTTCCCAATCCGGGGCAATTGACGCTGCTGGTGAAGCCCGAGCGTTTCCAGCCCACTCTCTTCGGCTTTCTGGTGCGCGGGGCTGATGGAAAGATGCCGCGCGACGCCTCACAAGATGCCGTCATTCTCCCGCTTCCCGGACGCGCTGGCCGTTCCATGCCCGGAGCCGTTGCCGGACCGCAACCTTCCTTAACGGCTTCTAAAGGTAGCCGTGGCGTCGCACCCCGGCCACCGGCGCAGCGTCCCGTGAGCGAGCTAACGCAAGAAGAGGTGGGACCAGCGGCCGCTGCGCCGGATATTTCTCCGGACAAACTAGAGGAAGAATCCTCGGTTGACATACGCGCGGCCAGGCGGCGCTTTAAATTTGAAGAAGCCCGGCAGTTGGCGGAGCAATCCGCCGCTCGGCCGGAACTGATATCGGACGCGGCGGAAGAATCCTTCCCGAGTGCGGCGGTCCCTACAAGAAAGCAGCGGTCCAAGCGACTGGTGCTGCCCGAATCAGAGGCCAATCCGGATTTTTACCGGGAGCTTTCAGACCTCGGCGCAAGACCGGCTGCCCATCCCTTCAGGCTCATGTTGGTTCTGCCGTTAGCGGCTTTGATCGGGAGCGCGGTGGGATATGTGGCTTACCGGCAAATTCCTTCGCCCATCATTCCACTGAATGCGCGCGGCGTGGCACAGTCTGTTTTAGTATCCTGGCCGTCCACCGAAACCCGCAACGCTACGTATGCGGCCATCCGCGTGGATGACAGCGCTCCAGTTCCGCTTTCGCCGGGAGAAAAAGCTACAGGCCAGCTCGAATTAAGCGCTACCCCCGACATGAAGATCGAATTGATCACGCATAACTGGCTGCGCAATTCCCGTGGCATCGTGCGCTTCGTGAAGGCCGATACTCCGGCGCAAACCACGCCCGCTATTGAGCCGCAGCCGTAGAGAGAGCAAGTCTCTACGCCTTGGTCAGCAGCGATTCGCCCTTCATTTGGGCCGGCTGCTCAAAGCCCAAAATTTGCAGCAGCGTGGGAGCTATATCTTTTAACGCACCCTGCTGCCGTAAACCGACTTCATCATTCGTCAGGAACAGAAACGGAACCGGATTCGTGGTGTGATACGTATGCGGACCCTTGGACACCGGGTCGATCATCGTCTCGGCGTTCCCATGGTCGGCTGTTATCAGCCACGATCCGCCGTTGCGTTTCAGCGTTTCGTAAATTTCCGCGAGGCCCGCATCCACCGCCTCGCACGCGCGGATGGTCGGCGCCAGTTGACCGGAATGCCCAACCATATCGGCATTGGCGTAATTCATCACAATTACTTCAAAACTGCCCTGCTCAATTGCCTTCACTACTTTTTCCGTAATGCCGGTTGAGCTCATTTCGGGTTTCAAATCGTAAGTGGCCACTTTCGGGGACGCTACCAGTTCGCGCTCTTCTCCGCTGTAAGGCTTTTCATTCCCGCCATTGAAGAAGTAAGTCACGTGTGCGTATTTTTCCGTTTCAGCCACACGCAGATTTTTCCATTGCGCCCGTTCCATCACGTCCGCCAGAATATTGTCCGGGTGCTCGCGAGGCAGCACATAGGGCAGCCGGAATTCGCTGCCATACTGCGTCATCATCGTGTAAGTCAGATTCTTCGGCAGCAACGACCGTGACGGTTTTTCAAGTGAGGGATCAGTCAATGCGCTGGTGATTTCGCGCGCCCGGTCCGCCCGGTAGTTGTACATGATGATGCTGTCGTCATCGCGAATCGATCCAACGGGTTCATTGTGCTCATCCACAATCGTGGCCGGCTCGATAAACTCATCCGTGACGCCATGCTCGTAAGCCGCGTGCACCGCCGCCGCTGCCGATGGGAATTTTGTTCCGTTGCCCAGCACCATGGCGCCGAACGCCCGTTCAATGCGGTCCCAGCGCTTATCGCGGTCCATGGCGTAATAGCGTCCGGATACGGACGCGATCTTGCCAATTCCGAGTTCGCGCATTTTCTGCTCGACCTGCTCGATATAACCGGCCCCGCTGTCGGGCGGCGTATCCCGCCCATCCATGAAGCAGTGCACGAACACTTCTTTCAAGCCATGGTTCTTCGCCATTTGCAGCAGCGCGTAAAGATGCGTGAGCTGCGCATGCACGCCGCCGCCGCTGCACAGGCCCAGCAAATGCAGCCGGTGCCCTTCCGCCTTCTTCATGGCGTGAACCAGCGCCGGATTGGTAAAAAACTCACCTGTGCTGATGAGGATGTCAATTCGAGTCACGTCCATGTGCAGCACGCGTCCCGCGCCCATGTTCATGTGGCCTACTTCGCTGTTGCCCATCTGTCCATCCGGCAGTCCTACAAAAGGGCCGGACGTATAGATCAAAGTGTTCGGATAAGTAGCCAGTAAGTGGTCATAAGTAGGCGTGTGGGCCAGGGCAATGGCGTTTCCCTCAGTGGTCGCCGAATAACCCCAGCCGTCCAAAATCGTCAGAACCAGCGGTTTCAGTTTAGGCATCTTACTGACGGAAAGCTTTCCTGCCCAGGTAAACCGCCGCGGAGCCCAACTCTTCTTCAATGCGCAGGAGTTGGTTGTATTTGGCGATGCGGTCCGTGCGGCTGGCCGATCCGGTCTTGATCTGCCCGGCATTGGTTGCTACCGACAGATCCGCAATGAACGCATCTTCCGTTTCGCCCGACCGATGCGAAACCACGGCGGAATAATTCGCGCTCGCCGCCAACCGCATGGCTTCCAGCGTCTCCGTCAATGAGCCGATCTGATTCACTTTCACCAGAATGGAATTGCCGACGCCCTTATCGATGCCCTGCTGCAGGCGCTCCGTATTCGTGACGAACAAGTCGTCGCCTACAAGCTGAATTTTCTTACCCAGCGCGTCGGTCAGTTGCTTCCAGCCATCCCAATCGTCTTCGGCCATGCCGTCTTCAATCGAGATGATGGGATACTGCGCCGCCCACTTCGCCCAGAACTCCACCATCTGTTCGGAAGTCTTCTCACTCTTGTCCGACTTTTTGAAAACGTACTTCTTCTTATCTTTGTCGTAGAACTCGCTGCTGGCCGGGTCCAGCGCGATAGCGATCTCTTCACCGGGCTTGTAACCGGCCTTCTCAATCGCTTCCATCAATACTTCCAGCGCTTCTTCGTTGGCCTTCAGGCTCGGTGCAAATCCGCCTTCATCGCCCACCGCGGTGGAGTACCCGTGCTTTTTCAGAACCGTTTTCAGCGTATGGAAAGTTTCCGCGCCCATGCGCAGACCTTCCGAAAACTTCTTCGCGCCTACCGGAGCCACCATGAACTCCTGCAAATCGACTGAGCTATCGGCATGCGCCCCGCCGTTGATCACGTTCATCATGGGTACCGGCAGCACACGCGCATTGACTCCGCCGATGTAGCGGTAAAGCGGCGTCATCTCCGATTCAGCCGAGGCCCGGGCCGCCGCCATGGAAACCGCCAGAATGGCGTTCGCGCCCAACTTGCCTTTGTTCGGAGTTCCGTCCAGCGCCAGCATGGTGTGGTCGACCAACGTCTGGTCCGCCGCATCCAGGCCCGCCAGAGCCGGTGAGATCAGCTTGGTAATATTGCCCGCTGCCTTCAGCGTGCCTTTACCTAAATAACGCTTTTTATCGTTGTCGCGCAGTTCTACCGCTTCATGCTCGCCGGTGGAAGCCCCGGATGGCACCGCCGCCCGGCCGATCGTGCCGTCCGCCAAATGGACATCCGCTTCCACGGTCGGGTTGCCGCGCGAATCTAAAATCTCTCTGCCGATAACTTTAACGATTTCCATAGTCAGTTCTTGATAGGTAACGTGAACGCTTGAGGCCGCCATCGCGTTCGCGAACTCTTACTTTACCAAGGCGAATTGCGTCTTCAGGCGGCAGGCACGCTACAATAAAACTTCGACCTGCGCGCTGCCCTAAAGCAGCCGTATGGAAGGTGGTGAATTTTTTGGCGGAAGTCCATCTCCAAGATGGCGAGACCTTGGAAAGCGCCCTGCGGCGCTTCAAACGTAAAGTACAGCAAGAAGATATCGTAAAAGAAATCAAGCGTCACTCTTTCTACCTGAAACCAGGAGAAAAACGGCGTACGAAAGAAGCCCTCGCCCGGAAGCGCAACCGTAAGAAGCGCCCTCGCGAAGTTGAATAGGCCCTGGCCTTTAAAAAGCCCGTCGAGGTGATTTTCGCCTCGACGGGCTTTTATATGGCTAGTCAATTTGAACGGGACACTCGGACAAGATCTGTAACATTTTAGGCTCCAGGACGTCAGATTTTCAAATTGCTAAAGGATTTAGTGGTGATGAACGATCAGGTCGGAGTATGAGGAGTTGGGTGGCTTTGCACGTCGAAGATGAGGACGCCGCAGCGTATCTCCTTCGGGCGGCAATTGATGAGGCTGGTCTTCCCCTGAACATTTATCGTGTGTCCGACGGAGAACAGGCGCTCGCGTTTTTACTGCAACACGACCCTTACACCGCCGCCCGCACCCCGGATGTTATTTTTCTGGACTTGAATCTGCCTCGAGTTGACGGCTGGTCGGTGTTGCATCAGATTGAAGCAAACGAAAACCTGCGTACCATCCCAGTGGTGGTGCTCAGTACTTCCGCCGCCGGAGCGCACAAACGGCGCGCTTTGGAATTGGGCGCACGCTACTACGTCACCAAACCCCACAGCTTTGATGTCTTCCTTGAGGAAATTACCGCCATCTGCACCAAGCTGTTTCCCGGCAGCGACGATTTAGTCGTTCACGCCAACGAAGAACTGCGCGGATAGCCCCACCATACTCAAGTCAAGGCGGAGCCTGAACGCGCCAGAGCGCCGGTCCTGCGTCAAATTAGTAACATCACATAAGAGGCCCGATCGGGCTTTGCGCCTTTTACAAAATGAACGGCTTGATGCTGTAATGACGAAGAGGATCAGGAAGAGATCAATATGGTGAAACATATGCAAACCGCGCGCATCGTGGCGGCCCTGGTGTTGTTAACAGGTTGGGCCGGAGCTCAGCAAAACCGCGCGAGCCCGCATGCCACGGCGAATGTGACGCTGAAGGGCAAGCAGGTCAGCATCGCCTATGGCCGGCCTAGCATGCGCGGCCGTAAAATTGTGGGCGACTTAGTGCCTTTCGGCCAGGTCTGGCGTACCGGCGCGGACGAGGCGACCGCCTTTGTAACGCCCTTGAATTTGACCATCGGCCGGGTGGTCATTCCGGCGGGCAGTTACACGTTATACTCTCTTCCCGCGGAAAACTCCTGGAAGCTGATCGTGAATAAACAGATCGGGCAATGGGGAACCGAGTATGACCAGTCTCAGGATTTAGTGCGAATCGACATGCAGGAATCGAAGACCAAGGCCCCGGTGGAGCAGTTCACCATCTCCTGGAACAAAACGGGCGCGGACAAGGCCGATTTGGTGCTGGAGTGGGAAAATACGCGTTTGACCGTACCGGTGACGGCCAACTAAGCAGTTTCGCGATCCAAGTTTTATCCGTGCCATATGCCAGTAATCGAGAATCTAGTGAACAAAACTGAATGGTCAAGCCTGACAGGGCTGATCCTGGACGGCGGCTACGAAATGAAAGAGCCGCTTGAGCTGGAGGGGGCCTCGGCGTTATTCAAAATCAGGGTTCTCGGCGGGTGGGGGCAGGAGGCCCTGGTACGGCTATACCACGCCGATCTGGCGCAGGCGGAAGAGCAACTCTCTTTCTGGCAAACATTGCGCGAGTGGCCGCATCCGAATGTGAGCACTCCCTTGGCTGCGGGCTACCGTTGGCTGGGGGATGTGGGCGTCGTCTATATTGTTCTGCCGATTCCGGATGAGAAGTTATCGGGAGTCCTGGTTGAGCGTTCCTTAACGGAAGGCGAGGCCACTGAAGTTGTGCGGAATATTGCCAGTGCTCTGGGGCACCTGCATGCCTGCGGCTTGGCGCATGGCAGCATTGCGCCTGAAACCGTTTTGGCAATCGGCAATTCCATCCAGGTTTCGGTGGAAAGCGTGCGGCGGCAGGGCGCGGACCTGCTGGTTTCGCCTCCACGGGCACATTACTTGGCTCCTGAAAGCGAGGGCGCGAATGTTACCACGGCCGCGGACATATGGTGTTTGGGCGCCACGCTGTTTGAAGCTCTTTCGCAGCGCCGTTACGATGCCGTCAGCCGCGACCGCGTCAAAAGCTTGCCGTTTTCCTGGCTGTTACAAAAATGCTTGGAAGAGAGTCCGGAAGTTCGCTGCAATCTGACCGAAGCGCTTTCGATTTTCGCGCGTGGGCCCAAAGCCGCACCGCCGCCTCCGAAGCCCGTTGTTCCTGAAACCGTCGCCCCTCCACCCGTAACTCCTGAGCCGATTCCGGAAGCAGTGGCCGAAACTGCCGCCACCGCGGAACCGGTTGCTCCGGCTGCCGAGCCGCCGGTGCGCCCCACGATTCGGCAGATGCCCACCACGGCAAAGCCGCCTGATCCCGTTAAACCCGCGCCTGATGTGGTGCAGCCGGCGGAGCCAATTCGCGAGGAACAGAAACCTGCGGCAGCGTCCACGACTACGGGTGCGGCTGCCCGTGTAGCCGCGGCCGATGAAGCGCGCAAGGCGGCGGCTACCGGAGACGCGTTCAAAAAGGCCAGCTCCGCTTCATCCGGAACAAGTTCCATTTTGTCCGCGCCCCTGCCTGCTGAATCTAGGCATAAACCAGCCGAGATGAAGCGTAAGCCGGTCGAGGCGAAGATCCGGCATATCGGTTCTACTGGACTGGGCCTTTCGGACGCTGCTGATGAGGGTGCGGGCTCCGCGGATAAAGCGGTGACGCGCATTTCGAGAGATCCCAAGCCTTGGGAGAAGTCCAAGCCCCGGAAGTGGCAATTGGCCGTGGCGGGCAGCGCCGTCCTGATCATGCTGTTAGCCGTGATCTTCTTGGTTATCGTGCCGCGTTTGCAATCTCCCAACGAGCCCGCTGGGCCAGTACAAGGCCCTGCGGCGCCGTCCGCCTCCAAAGGGAATGCCTGGCAGACCAAAACCCTCGCGCCTCCCGCAGTTGACCCCAATGCAGCCCGGCCACCCGCCGGTCCCGCCGCCGGCGGCCATTCAACTCCAGCCGCAATTGCCGGTGGGCCAAGCGATAACGCCGCCAACAATTGGCGTTTAGTGCTCTACTCCTACAAATATAGGCAGGATGCCGAGCGCCGCATCGTATTGCTGAAACGGAGTCACCCGACGCTGGATGCGCGCCTTTTTGTCCCAGTCCGCAAGTGGCCTTTTATGGTTGTTTTGGGCGGCCCTACCAGCAAAGAAAACGCCGATGACTTGAAGAAATTGGCCATCGCGCAAGGCATGCCGCGGGCCATTTACGTGCAGCGCTTTTGAGGAAATAACCCGCTCCACGAAGGGTCCAGATCGAACCATCGCTGTCGGCCGGACCAATCGGCGGGCGTTGCGGGAATGTGCAGTAATCCATGGCCGCGCAGGCACATCAGTTCCGTGCCATTCCACTCGATAAAATTGCGCCCGTGCTGCCCTACATGGGCGGCATGGCCGAGCAATCTCAGGCACACTGGGCAGCGCTGCCGCTGGTCATTGAGCACCCAGCGAAAAGCGAGGATGATAGCTGCCAATAAAACCTGGGGCGGAATGACGAAGGGGTGATGCGACCGGTTTTGATAGAGGATATAAATGCACGCGGCATAAATTGACGGCAAGATCAGCCCCACCTTGGAAGCCAGAAAAACCCATCGGCGTCGTGCATATCGGGGATATTCCCCGAGTGGCAAGTTTGTTATTGCCGGCAACAGGATGCAGGCCATGCTCGTGAGCATCAGGAACATATCCCGTGCGGAACGTGCCCCGTCCCGCGCGCTCGGGGTAATCACCGGTAAACGCAGTGCAAAGAATAAACTCAATGCCGCCAAAGCCCCTAGCAAGAACAAACAGTGCGCGGGAGATTCCAGCCGCAACATTTTATACCTTGACGCGTGCTGATGATTCCACCTCAGCCAAACCGCGTCGCGAAACGAACCCAAACAGAAAATGGCCGCGTCCGTTTTAACGTGCCAAAGCTCTCCTCGCCATTCCGCCAGCCACTCCGCGCGCTGCTCTTTTGGCACAAGCCGCGAAGCAGTGGTAAGAATGCCGGTATGCCAGATGCTCATGATGAAATCAACTTCGCAATCAGCGGGTAGCGCCTCTGCGAAGCCTCCAGCGCTGCCTTGCCTGCGCTCGTGAGCGTATAGTACTTCCTCGGCGGCCGCAGTTCAGCATCGGCAATCGCTTGCTCCTCCCAATAGGAGCGAATTAATTCATCCCGCTCGAGCCGCCGCATCGCCGGGTAAACCGTTCCGCTCAGAAGACCAGTTTTTTCGATCACGCTAAGGCCGTACGCACAGCCGGCGTCAATGGCTTGCAGAATCATTGCAGCGGTATGTGAAAGTGCCACGAGCGTCTCTCTGTAGCTTACTACTTGCAGTCGCCTTGGTTGTATGCTACATAGGTAGCACTTATGCTTGAGCTGCGCAATGTCTCTAAACGATTCCTCAGCATCCCCGCCGTGGACGACGTCAGCTTTTCCGCTCGCCCAGGTGAAATCACCGGCTACCTGGGGCCTAACGGATCCGGCAAGTCCACCACCATGAAAATGATCACCGGGCTGATTGAGCCGACTGCCGGAGAGATTATCTTCGAAGGCCGGCGCATTCAGCACGATCTGATCGCCTATAAGCAGCGCATGGGCTACGTGCCGGAGGAACCGCATCTCTACCCGCATCTCACCGGGCTAGAGTATCTGGTCATGGTCGGGCGTTTGCGAGGTCTGCGTTCCAAGGCCACGGCCAACCGCATTGAGGGGCTGCTGCGCTTGTTCAACCTTCACGGCGACCGGCACGTGCCCATTTCGTCTTACTCGAAAGGCATGCGCCAAAAGATACTGCTCTCGGCCGCGCTGCTACACAATCCCGATCTCATCTTACTCGACGAACCTTTTTCCGGACTGGATGTGGGCTCGGCGCTGGTGCTGCGCAGCCTGATTCAGGAACTCGCCGCGCGCGGCAAAGTGGTGCTCTTCAGCTCACACGAACTGGAAACGGTGGAGCGCGTCTGCCAGCGCATAGTGATTCTGCATCGCGGCAAAATCGTTGCCGACGATTCCATCGCGCGCCTGCGCACGCTGATGGAATTACCGACTTTGGAGAAGATCTTTTCGCAGCTTGCTGTCGAGCAGGATACCGCAGCCATTTCACGTGAAATCGTGGACCTCATTTATGACTAAACTCCAATTTCGTGTGCTCTACCGTGAGTTCCTGTTCCGCATGATCGATCTGGAACTGCTGTCGGTGCAGGGCGACATGAATAAATTGCTGGGTCAATTCGCTGCATTTCTTGTTCTTATTAGCGTAGGGCTGGCCATGCTCGCCGTGGGAGCCGCTGGTCCGAATCAAATGCCGCGCGCGGACGTCCTAATCAGGGCCTGGCCGTTTGAGCACGCGCCGATTGCCATGACGATGCTGGTGGTGGGCCTGTTCGCTGTGTTGAGTTGGGATTCCACATTCCCAAACCGGCGCGACGTTTTGGTGCTGGCGCCTTTGCCCGTCTGCACGCGCACCATATTTTTCGCCAAAGTGGCGGCATCCGCTGTGGCTCTAAGCCTGACCGTGGTCGCCCTCAATGCGCTTCCCAGCATCATTTTGCCGATGGCATTGGCGCCTCCTGACAACGGCGGCCTGCTCGGTCTGATTCTCTCGCTGGTCCCCCTGCGTTGTTTCGCCGCCTACTGGATCACCATGCTCTCCGCCGGTGCATTTATCTTCTGCTGCGTCCTGGGCGTGCAAGGCGTGGCCGCGCAGCTGCTAGCGCGCCGTCATTTTTTGCGGTTATCGGCGTTTTTACAAATGGCCGCCTTCTGCCTGTTCTTGAGCGTGTACTTTCTGGAGCCGTCGCTGAGTACACCGAAAGCTCTCACCGCCCCGGAAAATCAGACCCTCCTTGCGTGGCTACCCTCCTATTGGTTTCTCGGGCTCTTTCAGCTACTCAATGGCACCCCGCATCCGGCGCTTGCGCCGCTGGCGAACCGCGCTCTCGTGGGCTCGGCGGTAGCGGTCATTGGCGCCGGGACCGCATTTCTGCTGTCGTATTTCCGCACGCTTCGCAAGATTGTAGAAGCGCCCGACATCGCGCCCGGCTCGCGGCGCGGAAGTTGGTTGCCGCGTTTCGGCAATCCGCTCGAAACAGCCGTCGTGCAATTCAGCATCCGCACTCTCCT
This sequence comes from Bryobacteraceae bacterium, assembly GCA_036488895.1. Lineage (GTDB taxonomy): Bacteria > Acidobacteriota > Terriglobia > Bryobacterales > Bryobacteraceae > Bog-105. Next base: position 12,817 of record DASXGT010000084.1, read on the forward strand.
GCGCAGCCGCCAGCATCGCGTTATTCTCGCTTTCTATTGGGGGCTGGGAGGCGCGATCATCACTCTAGTCACGCGAACCCGTTTCGCCCACCAAAAACTAAACGTACCGATGCTGTTTGCCAGCGTCGTGATGATGTTGGTTGCGGTGCTGGGCACGCGTATCGTATTCTCCATGCCGCTGGACGTGCGCGCCAATTGGGTTTTCCGCCTGGCGCCGCTGCGGGGCGGGGCAGAGTTCTTAGCCGCCACTCGCCGGTCCTTATTCGTCCTGGCGATTGCCCCGGTTTTCGTTCTATCAACCGCGTTGTTCCTCTTCCTTTGGCCCTGGCATGCCGCCGTCGGGCATTTGATTCTTCTCTTGCTGCTAGGCGCGATTCTGGCTGAGCTCTGCCTGCACGGCTTCAGTAAAATTCCATTCACTTGTTCTTATTTGCCGGGAAAATCATACGCGCACATGGTGATCTTGGCTTTTATCCTGCTCCAAGCTGTTATCTGGCTCAGCGCCGACTACGAACGAAACGCGCTCGATCGTCCGGCTCGCTATGCGTTGTTGCTGGCTATTCTCTGTATCGCCGCCATCTGCGCACGCTGGCGAACAGCCGTCCTGGCGAAGCAGCCGGAATCGGCGCTGCAATTTGAAGACGATCCCGCACCAGCGCTGCAAGGTTTGGGTCTACATCGCGACGGTATATTATGAGCTGTCGTCAACGCTCATGTCCGATCAATCTTACACACGACGGCAAGCATTTAGCGCGCTAGCCGCAGCCGCCGTCAGCCCGCAATTGTTAGGCGCTGCCGCAAAGCCTCCTAACATCGTTTTTATTCTTTGTGACGATTTAGGCTACGGCGATCTGGAATCTTATGGTTCCAAGATCGCCACGCCGAATCTCAACCGGATGGCGGCGGAAGGCATTCGCTTTACCAACTTTTGTTCGGCTGATCCGGTGTGCTCGCCTTCGCGCGCAGCGCTTCTAACCGGCCGCTATCCCACCCGCGTCGGCGTGCCGCGCGTATTGTTTCCGCAGGATAAGAACGGGCTTAATCTGGACGAGACCACGCTGGCCAATGCGCTGAAAAATTCCGGCTATCGCACCATGTGCGTCGGTAAGTGGCATCTGGGACGGCCCACCGAATACCTTCCGACCAGTCGCGGGTTTGACGAATATTACGGAATCCCCTACAGCAACGACATGACTCCGCGCGTGCTGATGCACAACACGGCGGTGGAGGAAGAGCCCGCGAATCTCGACACGCTAACCGCGCGCTACACGGAACATGCGGTGCGCTTTATCCGGGAAGCAAAAGACCAACCCTTCTTTCTGTACTTCCCGCAGACATTTCCGCATATTCCTCTAGGCGTCTCGCCGCGCTTTCGCGGTAAATCCGGCAGCGGCCTCTATGGCGACGTTGTGCAGGAGATCGATTGGAGCGTGGGGGAAGTACTGCGTACTTTAAAAGAAACCGGCTTGGACGAAAACACGCTAGTTATGTTTTCAAGTGACAACGGGCCGTGGTACCAGGGCAGTCCCGGCAAGCTGCGCGGCCGCAAAGATTCTACCTATGAAGGCGGTATCCGCGAACCCTTTATTGCACGCTGGCCCGGCCGTATTCCCGCCGGCCAAACAAGCGATGCTCTGGTTTCCATGCTGGACGTGTTTCCTACCGTCGTCAAGCTTTGCGGAAGCCGGCTTCCTCCGAAGCCCCTGGATGGTTTAGATATTTTTCCGGTGCTCAGTGGAAAACAGCATTCCGTCAAGCGCGATCCATTGCTCTACTTCAACCTCTACAATTTGCAATGCGCCCGCTTAGGCAATTGGAAGCTGCATGTCGCGCGCTACAACACAGCGCCTTACGTCCCGGCGCCGTCGAACGGCATCCATAACTACCTATTGCCTAAACCGGAGCTATACGATCTTGCCAATGACCCCGACGAGAGTTATGACGTGGCGCCTCAACATCCTGAGATCGTGCAACAAATGTTGTCTTCTATCGATCGGATGATTCTCACTTTCCCCGAACCGGTGAAACAGTCCTGGCAGGAAGCTCGATCGCGTAAGTTAATCCGGAAACGCCAACCGGCGCTTGGCCGCGGCCTCTATAAGAAAGCATTCCGGCGCGAAATTAGTGTCGGTCTCGATGTTCGTCCCGGTGTTCGTCGCGCCACTTCCAATAATCCTCTTGTTCCTTCTTCTTTGCCTTCTCCCAATCGTGGTCTTTCTTGTGGTGCTCTTTCAAATATTGATGCCAAGACGCATTTTCGCTTTCATTCCATTGGTGTGTTTTGGCGTCCTCGTGGTGATCTTGAGCATTCAAAACTGCCACTGGTGTGAGCAGGCAGGCGCCTAACACCAACGAACCGATAAATTTATACATGTTGCTCCTTGTGTTTTCTAACCGGAGTACGCATACCGGCCACAAGTAAGACTACGTCGTGGAGCAGGTGTTACTAAGCTGTAGGTACTAACCGTTAGGTCCAACTTTGAATACGAAATACCCGTACTCCGTTTGCCCACGTGATTTTGCGGAATATTTCCGGCGAAGCAAACTGTTTAGAAACCTCCAGCGTCGCACGCGCCACGCACTTGCCCTCCAGCCTCTTTGCTTCCGGATTATTGTTCTGCGAAACGCCTCCGCCTTTACCATCGACGCAACTGCAATCGCTTCCGAAAATCAATTTGTCTTGATGGCGAACCACAAAGCCGCGTGAAAAATCAGGATCGCGCGACAATGCATTGTTGCCTGAATTGGCCGACATATCCGCAAAAAAGTTTGGGAAATCGGAAAGCCATTGATCCGTCAATCCGCCCTTCTTAATGGGGCCGGAAGGATAGCCGCGGTCGGTGGGAACGTCCGCGCTGATATTAGCCCAGAACAAATCGCCATGCCCGATGAAATTTGTCTTCGGATGCGCGCGCAGAACCTTATCGAACTGGTCGTAGCCGGTGTTGTAAGGAAGCTCGCCGGCAAAGTGCGGGAAATTCTGGATGTGCATCATCACGGGCACGCGCAGTTCCGCGGCAATGTCGTAGACGCGCCGCATCTCCGGTGAATCCAGCGCCAGATGATATTTCAACTCGCCGATACTAACGGCGCCATCGCTGATGGCTTTTCGCAAAACCTGGTCCGCGTCCGGTTTCGCCGGATCGGTACTCACTGAGCGCACGAAATGGCCGGGACGTTTAGCCATCTCTTCCTTGGCGTTGTCTTCACGGTTGGCGGGAGTCAGCAGGACAGCGTTCGTGACGCCGCAGCCTTGCATGTGCGTATAGCAAGCGTCCGGATCACGCCGCAGATGCAGATGGGTGTCGAGCACCGGGCCTCCCCATATCTGGCCGCCCGCGGATTCCGTTTGCGGCCAAAGGCTGGGCGCGGCCGCCGCCGCAAGGGTTGCTTTCAGGAAGCTTCGTCGCTGCATAAAGTTGGTGATTGAATCATTGGGATTCTATCAAAAAGAGATACCTTGCCGTTTCAGTCACGGCGTCTTCGTTAATCCTTCCGCCTTGGCATAAAATCGTACAGACAGGTGCGCGGGGACGGTAAAGGAGAGTAGTTTTTCATGGAATCGGATTTTTCGAGAAGAAGCCTCATTCGAGGGATAGGCGCGGCGGCTTTGTTGCCGGCGGTCGTTCCCGGCGCGCCCAAAGACGCAAAGAGGTGGACGCCCGGTCCTGGCATGCCGAAAGAAGGGCCCGACACCCCGAAGATCGCTGCTCCCGTAGGCGGCCGGCAAATCTCCGACGAAGCCATTCGCAGAGTCCGGCAGCTCGGTGTCGAAAACGTACTCGCGGGCGGTCCCAAGGTGCCTTGGGAAGAAGCCACGCTGCGCCCCATTATGGATAAATGCAAAAGCGGCGGACTTACGGTGGGAAATATGATGATCCCGGCATTTTTCTCCAACATCATTTACGGCAAGGCGGGTCCGGGCCGCGACGAGGAGATTGAAAACTTTAAGTCTTCGATTCGTGCGGCGGGCAAAGTCGAACTGCCGGTCATTGAATACAATTTCTACGCGCATCGGGCCATGGAAGGCTACTACGCCGAAGAGGGAAGAGGCGGCGCGGGTTACACCGCATTTGACGGCGACAAGCTGAAGGGGCTGCCTCCACTGCCAAATGAAGGCGCGCATTCGTTGGACGAAATGTGGAAAAACATCACCTATTTCCTCAAGGCGGTCATACCCACGGCGGAGCAATCCAACGTGCGCCTTGCTTTGCATCCGAATGATCCGCCCATCGCCATCAGCCGCGGGTCGGGACAGATCATGGGAACCGTAGAAGGCTGGAAGCATCTGATTGAAATCGTGAACAGCCCATCAAACGGCATCACCTTCGATTGCGGAGTAACCCGGGAAATGGGTCATGATCCGGTGGACGTGGCTCGCTACTTCGGTTCACGCGACCGCATCAACCATGTGCACTACCGCAACGTGCGCGTCAGGGAACCTTACAACAAGTACACCGAAGTATTCATTGATGAGGGCGAAAATAACATGCTCGCCGTGATGCAGGAGTTGGTAAAGGTCAGGTACAAGCGCTTGATTTATCCCGAGCACGAACGCGCGCTCGATTATGACCGCACGGTGGGCATTCGCAATCAATATCCCGGCGGCGGCGGGTACGCGGGAATGGTATACGACATTGGCTACGCCCGCGCCATGCTGCAGGCCGCGCTCCTCTTAGCGAAGAGAACATAAGTACTCCGGCTCTCAGCAACCTGTCCGGAAGTTGCTGAGAGCATATTCTCCTTTACGTGCGAAAATGCCACGAAGGAGTTTCTTTTGAAAAGATACGACCGCTTATTTGCCCTTCTTGCTCTAGCTGTTCTCCCCGCCTTCGTCGCGCCCGGTCTGCGAGGCCAAAACACCGATAGCGAGAATCCCCCACCCGCGGCCCAAGTGGCCGCGAAAGAAGATAGTAGGCAGCCTGCTATTCTCCCCGAACGGGCTTCCGTCACCCATCATGAAATGACGTTGGACGGCCGCCCGCTGCGCTATACCGCCACGGCGGGCACTTTATTAGTAGACGACAATGCCGGTAAGCACAACGGCAGCTTCTTCTATGTCGCCTATACGCTGGATGGAGTTACCGACGCGCGCACTAGGCCCGTAACCTTTCTCTATAACGGCGGCCCCGGTTCGGCCAGTCTCTGGATGCATATGGGTTCGTTCGGCCCCGTGCGCATCATAACTGCTAGCCCCGCCGCTAGCGGTTCCGCGCCTTATCAGTTAGTTCCCAACGAGTTCAGCCTGCTTGATAAAACTGACTTAGTGTTCATAGACGCGATGGGTACCGGCTTTTCAAGACCCGTCGGTAAAGGAACGCAGAAAGATTTTAGCGGCACTGATCAGGATGTCCGAGGATTCGCGCGTTTCATCACGCGCTATGTCACGGTCAATCAGCGTTGGAATTCACCGAAGTACTTATATGGCGAATCTTACGGAACCACGCGCTCGGCTGCCTTGGTAGACGCTTTGGAAAACGACGGCATGGCGTTCAACGGCGTCATTCTGATGTCCACCATTCTTAATTACTTCACGCGCAGCCCCGGCATGGACAATGAGTTTATTGGTTACCTGCCTTCCTACGCCGCCATCGCCTACCATTTCGATAAGATCCCCAACAAGCCCGCGAATGAGAAAGCCTTTCTGCAGGAGGTGCGGGCCTTTGCCCGCGGACCTTACGCCGAAGCACTGGCGCAAGGCCACAATTTACCTGACGCCCAGCGGGACGCCATCGCGGCCAAGCTAAGCTCCTACACCGGGTTGAGCGTCCAATATTTAAAGGAAGCAAACCTGCGCGTCACTGCGCCGCGCTTTCGCAAAGAATTGCTGCGTAACGAACGCCTGATTCTTGGCCGCTATGATGCGCGTTTTGAAGGTACCGATTTGGATGCGGCCGGTGATGGACCGGGTTATGATCCTTCCAGCACCGGCATCACCGGAGCTTACGTCTCCATGTTTAATGACTATCTGGAACGCGAGCTGAAGTATACATCCACCGATACATATCTCCAGCGCGGACCCGACGTCAATCGGCTTTGGGACCACAGCCATCGTCCTCCCGGAGGTGGTGGTGGTGGCGGTGGCGCGCAGCCGATGCGTGACGCCTACGTGGCCGGAGATCTGGCCGATGCCATGCGCAAGAATCCGCACCTGCGCGTGTTTTCCGCGAATGGCCTTTTTGATCTCGCCACGCCGTTCTTCATTACCGAATTCGATCTGTCTCACATGGAACTGGAGCCGAAGCTCCGCGCAAATATCGAGTTCGGCTACTACCCATCCGGCCACATGATCTATCTCAACGTAGAGGCGCTGAAAACATTAAAGGCGGATTTGGCCAAGTTCTACTCTAAACAAGTAACCGATACCACTTACTAACGACCATTCCGGGTTGCTTACTAAGTCGTCAACGCAAGCACGAGCGTCTCCATCACAACGCGATCGTCTTTGTAACCATCCCGGAATTTTTTGTCGGTCTCGTAAATGAGCGCAATCGCCTTCTCCAGCCGTTCCCGCGAGAAGGCGCCTGCCGTGTTGACCACCTGCTCCGCGCGGTCCCGCCACATCCGGACTCCCAGCTTTTGAAAGAAACCCAGCGCCTGCTGCGCCGATGCAATGCGCGATTCCTTCGCGGCCAGCGCCAGCCGGAATTGCGTGCTCAGAAACGTAAGCGCCAGCGGCAGATACTCACCCTCGCGCACCAGAATATCCAGCGACTTTAGAGCGTTGGCACGGTCCCTGCGGCCCAGCGCATTGACCAATTCAAATATCGTGGTGCGCGCCGCGTTAGGCACCAGCGTCCGCAAGTCTTCCATGGTCACCGCGCGTTCCGTGCCCGCATACAATGCGATCTTTTCAATTTCCGTAGCCAGGCGGTTTGCGTCGCCGGCCACCGCATCCAATAGCGTGGCCAGCTCCACTCCGGCGAGTTTGAGCTTGTATTTTCGCGCCAATTCCTGCGCCAAAAAACGGCTCGACTCCGGAGTGAAATGACGGAACTCAACGCGCGCCGTAACCGGTATAGCCGAGTAAAATTTCTCCACGCGCTCCATCTTCGGCTTGTCGTCGCCCGCCAAATCAAAGCGGCTGCACTCGAATACCAGCACGGTCCCCGGCGTGGGTGCTTTCAGGTAGGCGGCCAAATTCGATTCCTTCGGTTTCTCGCCTTCCTCGGTTTCGTCGTTTGCCGTCAGGCGGCGCGGCAGAGCAAGCTCGGCGCTGCCTACCCAAATCACGCGGTCGGTCGAGAAGAGCGACAACGAGCGGGCGTCATCCAATATGTCGGCCAGGGCGGTGTTTTCGAGGTCTGCTTGCGTCAGCCCGTCTCCCTTCGCCGCGCCCGGCAGTGCCCGCTCCAACAAGGCTTCCTTACACACGCGCCGCTGATAGCCCTCTTGCCCTAGAAACAAGTAAACCGGGGCCAGCGGTTGCTTGGCGAGCTTTGCTAAAAACTGCTCGGGAATCAAAAGTTCTCCACAACCCCGCTCACCAGTTGACTCGCCATGTCGCGTGTCAAGCGGTCGAACGCCGGTCCGCTCTCATCAAAAAATTGATGCGTACCGGAAGCCACTACTGTGCCGGCGGAGTTTGCCGCGTCGGAGGCCACCGCGTAGGTTCCTGTCAACGGCCAGTTCGAACGCGTGTACAGCACGCGGCCCGTAACCCTCTCGACCAAGGTGACGGACAGCATTACTCTCACGGTAATGCTGGTCGGAATGCCGGTAGACGGATTCGTCGTACTGGGAAAGATGATCACGGAGAGCACGCTGCCGTTCAACACGGCGTCGGCCACGGCCGGATCGTTTTCCATGCGAAAACGGGTTCTGGCCATGAATTCACGGCCAATGGTTTGCGGGAACGTGTCCACCAGCCGGTAACGCGTCGTGTTGCTCCTAAAGGCCGGAATGGAGATGGTCCGGATGCTCTTTGGCACAACATCGGCCGCGCCGCCCACATGATAGCCGCAGGATGCGGCCGCCAACAACGTCAAAACGCAGATCAACCAGGCCTTGGTCGTAAGGGCGCGGGTCGGTAGCCTCTTCATGCTCCCTCTGCTGCTCCCTGGGCTGTTTGCTGTGTGGCCGGCTCAATCAGAAGATCGGCCGTCTCATCGGCGGTAACGCGGAGGTTGTCGAACACCACCCACAGCCACGCGGCCCGCGGATTATTGTGATCGACCCGGATATCACCCGCAATCAAACCACTTTGATTCGCCGCCCCCACGTTATGCGGAGACTCTTCCCCGAACGCGCGCACATCAATTCGCTTGGAGCCCAAGGCCTCTCCCAATTCAGCCGCGGCGATGTTCGAATCGAACTCCACCCATAACGAGAGGCTGTAGCCATGAAACACTGGAGCTTGCAGCAACCGTAAAGAAGGCAGGGGCGGCGCCGCGCCTTGTTTGCCGAATAAGCTAACGATGTGGCGCTCAACGCGTTGTTCCAGCGCGGAAAGCTTGACCGGCGCTTCTTCCCCGTACTGCGCCAGCATGTTGAAACTCAACTGCGTGTCGAAGACTTCCTGATCGAGCGGCTTGAATGCGAGCAAGCTAGTGGTTTGCTGATGCAGCTCCGCGATGCCGCGTTTGCCGTATTCGCTAGCGGGCGCAAAAATCTCCACCACGCTGCGCGCGATAGCGCGATGCCCCGCCAGTTTCGTTAAGATCAACGCGATTGCGCTGGCTGCCGGATGCGCCGGGATCGACAGCCAGCCCTCCGCATTTACCTCTAACAAGGGGGAAACAATGCGCGCTTCCGGCCTGTTTTCCAGATGCCCGCTGCAATCGATAATTTTTAACTTACCCTTGGCCGTCTTTGCTAAGCCGTACGCTTTCAGCGCGCCTTCCGGGGTTCCCGCCGTCAAAATGGCTGAGCTGCCGCGCGCTGTTTCCGCGCTCAAAGGGTCCCGGTAAACCGCTTCGCCGTCTTTCTCGTCGAAGCTCCCTTCGCCGGTGGCTGCGTATAAAGCCACTTCCGCGCTTGGCAGTCGGCGTTCCAGCACCTCGCGCAGTTCTACGCCCAGCATCGTTTCGGCGCCCACCAATGCTAGTTTGAGCGCTGTTTTGGAAGTTTTAAATGGTGAATCGGATTTAGGCAACTTAGACAACCGGGTGCTCCGTAATAGGCGCGGGCGGGCGCGGCTTGGGCCTGGTCAGCCGCCGCACTAATCTGCCCGCTTTCATCACAATACCGCTCAATAGATACGCGCACGCTGCCGCTAGCAACACCGGCTGTGACCATTCCCAAATTAGGAATGCCAAACCGCCGACCAGCAGGACGATCAAAGGCGTGCGCGGCGTGGACGTATTGATTTGTTTAAAGCTCGGGTAGCGCCAGGTGCTTACCATCAGCAGCGAAACCAAAATCACCACAACCAGCCAGCCTACCGAAAACACAAATGAACGCACCGGCGAGGAATCCATATAAACCATCGCCGCCACGAATCCCGCGCCCGCCGGAATGGGTACGCCCACAAACGATTTATAGTCGGGACGGCCCGGCGTCTTGGGCGCTGGGTTCGTCTGCACATTGAAGCGCGCCAAGCGCACCGCTCCGCAAAGCAGATAGAAAAACGCAACTGAATAGCCCGCCCTGGAAAGATGGCTGAGCGTTTCCGGGCCTGGGCCGGCCACAAAAAGCACGCCCCACAGAAAAACCAGAACCGCCGGGGCGATGCCGAAGGTAATCACATCGGCCAAAGAATCAAGTTCGCGCCCGAAATCGCTGGTCGTATGAGTCATGCGGGCGATACTTCCGTCCAACCCGTCAAAAAGCACCGCAAAGCCGATTGCCTTCGCCGCGAACTCAAAGTGCACATTCCAGCCCAGGTCGCCGCCCGCCGCCTGAACCGCGCCTTGGAAGCCCTGCAGCAGGGCGATAAATCCTAGAAAGATATTTGCGCTGGTGAAAAGAGTAGGTAAAGCGTAGGCCGCCCGTCGCGGCCGTTTCCCGCCGATCGGGGCGCCAAGAAGACGATCACGAATGCTCAGGCAATTTCTCCCGCATCTGCCGGCCGGGCCAAAATGCTGGTTCCCGCGCTGACCTTATCCCCTAGTTTGACGGCCAGGGTCCATTCGGGCCCGAATATGATATCCATGCGCGAGCCGAACTTGATATACCCGATGCGCTCGCCCGCTTCCACCGAATCGCCCGGCTGCTTGTAACAAACAATCCGGCGCGCAATCAAGCCCGCGATTTGGCGGCAGATCACATTGCTGGGTTTGCCACGCACAACCGTCTGCAGAACCAAAGTGTTCTGCTCATTTTCCGTGGACGCTGCCTCATGGCTGGCGACCAAAAATTTGCCCTGCTGGTAAAGCACTTCGGAAATTTTACCCGGCACCGGCGTACGGTTCACGTGCACGTTAAATATGTTGAGGAAAACACTGATCCGCGTCGACTGTGGCGTGAGCCGCTGGATGGAGACCACCTTCCCATCCGCCGGCGAGACGATCAAATCGCCCGCGGGCGTAATGCGATCTGGATCGCGAAAGAAATAAAGACAGAAAATCGCAAGAAGGTAACAAGGCGCGCCCACCCAGGGATTTATGAAATAAGTTATGCCTAAACCTATAAGAGTTAGGCCGCACGCATAGTAGATGCCGTCGGGGACGATACGCAAATCGCTATTTTCTCATGGCGCGACCGCCGGATACGTAAAAAGCACAGCGGCGGTATTTTATATGGGTTTTTTGAAAAAAAACTAACTTACCTCGTGATGCATCGCGAAATGCGGCCGCGGATCTGCCCGCTGCTCGCGGTTCGGGGTCAGGCAAATTCTCAATTCTAGAGTATCTTCGCCCACCTGAACGGGAATGACGGTCCAAGGCTGTTGGCTAACGCTTTTGGTGGCAAAATTCCGCCCATAAATTACGGTTGGAAGGCTCAGGCACAGCCCGCCTAACTGCTCCTCAAGCTCAGTCTTCATATGCCCGAAGATCATGTTCGCCATTTCAGCCATGGCGTCCAAAACCTCTTCTGATACGCCCGCCGATTCGGTCATCAGCATGGCCGCTGCAATTTTACAAGCCAATGCAGGCGGGCATACCATCATGCCGATGCCCATCCAGGCGCCGCCCAACCCGATCAATGCCACAACTCCTTCGGAAGGTTGCGGCGTATTGTTTTCCAGGTAGTCTTGCCCCAGCCGGATTTCCATCCCGAGCATCATTTCAAAGACTTGCCGGGCCGCTGTGACCACGTGGGCCACAATCGTTTCTCGCTCCATCTTCTCTCCTGGCTATTCGTTACTCATCTACTGGTTTCAGGCACGCCAGAACTTTTTCCTTAATCTGTTCCGCGGTAAACGGTTTGCGCACGTATCCGCGTGCGCCAAGCTGGACCGCCTGCAAGACCTTAGCCTGACTACCTTCGGTGGTAATCATGATTACCGATAATTGTTTCCATTTCGGCGTCGTTCGCAGTTGGCTCAAGAGCTCCAAACCGTCAATATTTGGCATGTTGATGTCGGAAAGTATCAAAGAAACGTCACTGGAGGCCACAATGTTTAACGCCTCCTGTCCGTCGCTTGCTTCATGGATGCGCGTAATCGGCAGATCCGTCTGACCCAGAACGCGCACCAGAATCTTGCGGATAGCGGCTGAATCGTCCACAATCAACACATTTAAGTCCATTTATTGCTTCCTTTTACTTGACTCGCATTGGACCAGTCACCATCCCTATCGTCTGTTTCTTCTTTTTTAGATAGGCAAGTTTTGATCGGTGTCCCGGAACGCCGCGCGCTCGCCACATTCTGGCTATCCGCGTGCAAATTCTCTTCATTCCGGGCTGTAGCTTCTCTCTCGTGCAGCCGCTATTAACAGCAGGACTATCGCTATGTATTCAGAAACTGGAGGTATAGGCCTATATGTCTGAACAGGGTATAGCGCCCGATTTTCAGATAGTGGAAGACGTCACCATCGAGCTGCGCGCGGAGCTCGACAAACGCACGACGACGTTCGGCGAGCTATTGAACCTCGATGTCGGCAGTATTTTGCAACTGAGCCGCTCGACCGGTGACAATGTCGATCTCTTCGCCGGAGAGGTGCTCATTGCTTGCGGGGAAATTTTGGTCATTGATTCGACGTTGGCCGTCCGGGTGGCCGACTTTCAGAGGGTCGCGAACGAGCGTGAGAAATAGGTCTTAAATCATATGGCGACGGAACCGGAAATCGAAAGTTTTTTTGAGCATTGGATAGGGGAATTCAGCCGCGCCGTCGAGATGTTTACGGGCGAAAGTCCCGTATTGACGTACGCCCGTGTGGAAGATACAGCGCGGCGCGAAATAGAAGGATCGCAGCTTACCGGACGTCTCTGGTGGAAACAGCCTGTGGAGGGCGGAACAGGCGACGCAAGTTCCTTCGCAAGCTGGACTGGCGCGCCGCTCGAATGCTGGACAAAGCTTGGCGGCGCCGTGGACGAAAAAAGCGATCCGCGCCGCACATATCTCGACATGCTCGACCAGGCGAACAAGGGAACCGCCGCCGTGCTGAGCGCCGGCTTCCAGCATCCCCTGCGTTGCACGGATGGCCTGGAGGACGATCTAGCCTCGCTCGCGGCGTTGGAAGTGGCGGAAGTAAAGATGGTCTTTCGCGGAAAGGAACTGCCCTCGCTGCTGTTGGCGATTGAGCCCTCCGCGGCGCGGGCGCTGCGCTTGTCCGGGACCGCGGAAGAGCCGCCTGCTGCGTCAAATGCGGCCGCCAACCCGCAGTTGCCAAGCGCTCCCGCTGATCGCACCATTGGCTACCCCATTGGTCATGTGCTTGACCAACCGCTAGTTCAATCCGTGATGATGAACCGCCTGATGGAGTTGCGCCTTCCAGTATCGGTGCTGCTCGGCCATACCTCTATTTCGATTCGCGAGGTTCTCAAACTAACGCCTGGCTCCGTCATCGAATTGGACCGCAAAATTGGAGATTACGTGGAGATCGTCGTGCATGGCACGGTGGTTGCCCGCGGCGAAATTGTCTCTGTCGGCGGCAACTACGGCGTCCGCATTAAAGAAGTAATCAGCCGGGAAGACCGGCTCGCTCTCCGGCACGCCGCCTAAATATTTTCATCAACAGAAGCGTATGAAGAAAGTCTTAACGCAAGAAGAAATCGATGCCATGTTTCACGCTCCCGCCGGGGAGTCCGGCGACGAGGCCGCTGCTGCTGACGTAACCACCTTCGATTTAAGCCATCTGGACCGCATTCCCAAAACGCAGTTGCGTGCGCTTCACATGGTGCACGAGAATTTCGTCCGCAGCCTGGCGTCCAGCCTCTCCGCGTACTTGCGCTCTTATGTAGCGCTGAATCTGGTCAGCCTGGAGCAGATTTCGTATTCCGAATTTATCGATGGCCTTTCCTTCCCCTCCTGCATCGCGTACGTGTCGCTCACTCCTTATGATGGAACCGCGGTTCTGGAGATGAACGCCAGCTTGACGTTCATGTTCCTGGAGCTTTTGATGGGCAGCAAAGGCCGCTCCACCGCTACCGTGCAGCGCAAAATCACCGATATCGAAAAATCGATTATGCAAACGCTGCTGCGCGTCGTGCTGCAGGATTTGCGCGAAGCATGGAAAAGTGTGACTGAAATAGGTTTTGCTGTTCAATCGCTCGCCAGCGAACCGCAGTTGGCGCATGTGCTCGCGCCCGCGGATGCAGTCATCGTCATCGCCGTTGACGTCAACATCGGCGGCGTGTCCGGCCTCATGAACTTGGCCATTCCATCCATCTTCATCAAGCGCATCCGCCTTAAATTCGACCAATTGCAGCAGGTCCGGAGAACCCAATCCAACCCGCGCGACCGCGCCTATATCAACGAAACGGTCCAGGAAATCATGCTCAATTTCGATGCATTCATTGACGGCGGCAACATCACTGCCAAAACTCTGCTCGATTTGAAAATCGACGATGTCATCATCTTCGATCAACCGACTGACGGTCCGCTGAAGGGTTTGTTGAATGGGCAGGAAAAGTGGTCCGGCACGGTCGTCGCTAAGCGCGACAAGCTAGCCTTTGAGATCATCGACGCCCAAAACGAGCGCCAGTAACCCGGTCTTCCAGACGCTTGACTATATACTCTCCTCTGGGCCTTCGCCTCAACGCAAGACCGCGAAAACCCAAAAAACAGAGAGAGAGATAATGAACCGCAGGTTGTTCCTTCAGTCGCTAGCCGCTGCTTCCACTGCCGGCGTGCTGGCTCCGTCGCGCGCGCAAGCGGCGCTCCCCAAAATGAAGATTACCCGGGTCCGCCAGTATGCGCCGCCCAATGCCACTCCGCTCTTCAACCAGAGCGATATGGTCGTGACCATCGAAACGGACGCGGGCATCACGGGCATCGGCGAAGGTGGCTCGAAAGAAATGCTGGAGCAGTGCGCCGGCCGCCTCATCGGCCGTGACCCGCAGCATATTGAGCAGCTTTGGCAAGACATGTCGCGAGCCTTCTTCTATCCGCCCGGGCGTGAGAAGCAGGACGCGTTAGGCGCACTCGACTTGGCCCTCTGGGATATTCGCGGAAAAGTTCTCAAGCTGCCTGTGCATGAAGTGCTCGGCGGCACGGTGCGTAATTTTTGCGAATGCTACAACACCGCCGGGCGCATTCCCGGCGTCCATCCCGGCATGAGCATCCGTGAGCGCGCGCAGCTCACTGTCGCCGCCGGCTATCGCGCCTTCCGCATGGGCGCGGCCGAGGCCCCCGCCAACGGCACGTATAACACTCGCGAGCGCCTCAACAAGCTGCTGGAAGATTGCACGCAGGCGCGCGAGGGTGTCGGCAAAAACGGCGACTGGGTGGTGGACTTCCACCAGCGCTTTGATCTCGCCGACTCCATCCGCGGCTGCACGCTCATTGAACAATTGGCGCCCTTCTTCGTGGAAGATCCGGTGCGCGCCGAAGCGTTTCTGCAAGATATACCCATCCTGCGCCGCAAAGTGAACGTGCCCATCGCTGCCGGCGAGGAATGGGGGAACCGCTGGGATTTTAATAAGCTCGTCGAAGACCACGACCTCGATTACGTGCGCGCCACGCTACCCAACGTTGGCGGCATCACCGAGATGATGAAGATCGCCGCCATTTGCGAAACCCATTTCGTCGGAATTGTCCCGCACTTTACCGGCCCCATCGCCACCGCCTCGCTGGTGAACTGTTTAAGCACGTTTTCCGGACCCGTTCTGATGGAATATAACTTCCAAGGACGAACCTTGCCGCACCTACCCGTTTGCCTTGACTTCAAGGAGGGCAAGTTGTATCCGAACGAACGGCCCGGTCTCGGCGTCGAACTGGACATGAATCAACTCAAGCAGATCACCGAAGTCACGCAACCGGTCACGGCCCGCGCGCAGACTTATTTCCGGCCCGACGGCTCGATTACTAATTGGTAGCAGCGTAGCCTTTCAACGCGCGCCGCGCCGCCCAATACCCGCACATGCCATGCACCCCGCCGCCCGGAGGTGTAGACGAAGAACACAGGTGCACCCCTTTCAGCGGAGTGCCGTAGCGCCGCCACGTTGGCCGCAGCACGAACTGCATCAACGTGGTTGCGCCTCCGTTCACTCCGCCGCCCACCAGGTTTTCGTTCCAGGCTTGCATCTCGGCCGGCCCCTGTGCCGATTTAGCCAAAATGCACTCCCGGAACCCAGGGGCAAACCGTTCCACCTGCGCTTCCACCTGAGCCAGCATGTTGACTTTGGACCCAAACGGCACATGGCAATAAGCCCATGCTGTATGGCTGCCTTCCGGCGCGCGCGTCCCGTCAAATAAACTGGGCTGCGCCAAAATCACAAATGGCCTTTCGCAAACGTCGCCATCCCAAGCCGCGCGTTCCGAAGCTGCCATCTCTTCCAACGATCCGCCTAGGTGCACCGTCGCAGCCCGCAAGCAATCCTTCGCTTTCCATGGGATCGGCTCGCGTAGCGCCCAGTCCATCTTGAAAACTCCCGGCCCATACTGGTACCGCTCTAAGCTTCGCCGGTAACCACCTGGCAAGCGGCCCTCCGCCAGCTTCAGGAATTGTTGCGGCGCAACATCGCATAACGTCAAGCTCGCACCGCCGGCTTCTTCTAAAGACGTGACGCGCGAACCAGTAGTGACGCGCCCGCCTAACTCACGCAGCACGCCGGTCAGAGCCTCGGCAATCCGTTGTGACCCGCCTTCGGGTATCGGCCAGCCCACTGCATGGCCCGCGCCTAGTAAAGTCAACCCAAACCCGGAGGTCAACGGCGCCTCCAGCTTCAGGATGGAGTGCGCACACATACCAGCGAAGAATGTCCGCGTCCGTTCATTCGAGAATGCGTTGCGCGCTAAGAGCGTGCAGGAGGGAAGAGCGTGTATCCCGAAACGCGCCATCAGGAACGGATGCGTCGGCCAGCCGAGCGGCCGCAATAATTCCGGCATAAGCTCCGGCCAGCCCTTCACTAACGGAGCCACTAGGTGCCGGTAGGCCGCTGCGTCCGCACCGCACTGTTCCGCCGTCGCAGCCACGTCGCGTTCGAGCGTTATCGCCGTGCCGTCATCGAAGGGATGCGCTAAAGCCGCCGGAGGCCAAATCCATCGCAGCCCATGCCCGGCCAGCGGCTGCGTCGCAAAGAATGGAGAAGCCGCGGCCAGCGGATGCACTGCCGAACCCAAATCATGCGTGAAGCCGGGCAGCGTCAGTTCGCCGCACCGCATGGCGCCCCCGGCCACTGTGGCCGCCTCGCGCACTTCCACGGCGAATCCGTTTTGCGCCAGCACAATCGCCGCCCCCAAACCATTCGGTCCGCTTCCCACGACTAATGCGCCGGGTAAGCTCATTTGGTCCAAATTATAGCGTCCGTCTAATCGTCCACTTCGTGCAGCCGCTCTTCGTCCGAGTCGTATTCAAACAGTTGTGCGTAGCGTCCCCAGTCCACCAGGGTCTGAAACTGCTTCTCTGATTCCGTCTCGGAAAAGTGCTCGTCCAGAATGTCCAGCAGAAACTCCTTGCCGATCTGGCCGTCCTTCTTCTGCCGCATCGCGCCCATCACGGTCGCGATAAAGCGAACGTTCTTGAGCAACTGCTCTTTGAAAATCTCGTGGCTGCGGTGCATATCCGCAGTCGCAAACTCGCGCCCAGCGTCCGTCATGGTCACATCTCCGTGCGCCACCTCGGCAAAACCCAGCATCACGGACGCATCCACGGCGGGCAACAGATCGTCCACTTCCAGTTGCAGGCTCTCCGCCAGTTTGGGTAAATCTTCCCGGCCGCCGCGATCGTTGATGATTTCAAGCAGGCCGCTAATCCCTCCCACCCGCGTGTGCGGCAGCATCGGAAACCGGTCTGTCTGCTTCGCCACCGGCAGCGCCCCCACTGGCGCGGCCGGATTGGTCATTACAGTGTAGATGTAATCCACCAACGCGACGAACCGCGGCCCTTTTTTATCGCGCGGGCGGGGCATATCCACGCTCACCTCGCCGCGGATGCTGCCCGGATTCGCGCCCAACACCACAATTCGATCCGCCAGCAGCACGGCTTCTTCAATGTTGTGCGTCACCACCAGAATGCTCTTCGCCGGAAACGCGTTGCGCTCCCACAAATCGCTGATCTCACCGCGCAGGTTCTCGGCCGTAAGCACGTCCAGCGCGCTGAACGGCTCATCCATCATCAGCACATCCGGCTTCATCACGAATGCCCGCGCGAAACCAACCCGCTGCCGCATGCCGCCCGACAACTCTTTCGGATAAGCTCCTTCAAAGCCTTCCAGCCCCACCATGCTGAGCGCCAGCACCGCTTCTTTTTCACAGACGTCTTTAGCCACGCCGCGCGCAAACAGTCCGAGTTCGGCGTTCTCCTGCACAGTCAGCCACGGCAGCAGCGCGAAACTCTGAAACACCATCGCCACATCCTGGTTTGGACCTTTCAGCGGCGTGCCTTTCGCCATTACCCGCCCGCGGCTCGGTGGAATCAAGCCGGCCAGAATGCGCAGCAGCGTGCTCTTGCCTGACCCGCTGCGCCCCAGCAAAGCCACCACCTCGCCCGGCGCAATGTTCAGCGAAACTTCTTCGAGTACGGTTTGCTGTCCGCCGGCCGGCAAAGGGAAGGTCTTTGCCACCTGTTCAGCGCTGAGCAAAATCGAGTTTGGTTCCATATTGCTTTCAGTCGTCAGCCGAGACGGTATTTGCTCTCGGCCAAATCATACAGCGGTCTCCATACCAGGCGGTTCAATCCAACCACAAACAAACTCATCAGTCCAACACCCAAAACAATGCGCGGCCAATCGCCTCGGGCGGTTGCTTCCGCAATGTACGCGCCCAGTCCGTCGGCCCGCAGCGTGGTGTTGCCCCAGGAAACAATCTCGGAAACGATACTGGCATTCCACGCGCCGCCTGAAGCGGTGATGGCGCCCGTGACCCATGATCCGAAAATGCCGGGTCCAATCAATGCCCTCCATGCGCGCACCCGCCGCAGGCCGATGCTGTCGGCCATTTCCCGCAAATCGTTCGGAATCCCCTGCGCGCCGCCGATCACGTTGAAGAGCAGATACCATTGGGCTCCCAAGGCCATCAGCAGCATGCTTCCCCAGTTCAAAGTAATGCCCAGCTTGATAAACCCGAGCGTCGCGAACGGAAACAGAAAATTGGCCGGAAACGAAGCCAGAATTTGAATCACCGGCTGTGAGATACGCGCGAGTTTCGGATTAAATCCAATAGCGACGCCGATGGGAGTCCAAACCAGTGTGCTGAAGATCAACAGCGCGATCACCCGCGCGCCCGTCTCCAAACCCAGCACCGCCGCATGCCCTACTTCGCCGAGGCCAACGGTGGATAGAATAAACCGGACCGCCGCCGCAAGCAGGCCCACGATCGCCAACACCAGCACCGCGTTGTACGAAATATCCACTGCCTTCGAAGCGGCCAGTCCCGCCGCTTTCGGGCCAACCGCAGTCACGCGCGAAAGAAATTGATCCAGGCCGCCCAGCAGTGGCCCCAGCACCTTTCCCACACGTTCTGGCAATGACGCCGCGCGCCACAGGTCCACCACCCAGAATCGTCGCTCTTCTCCCGCGCTGATTTCCAGCTTGTAGCGGTCCGCTATCGTCACCAGCGGTTTCCAGAAAAACTGATCGATCAGCAGAATCAGGACGATCATCGTCACAATCGCCCAGCCCAGCGCGCGCATATCCTGCGCCGCCACCGCAGCCGCTACATACGATCCAAGCCCCGGTAGAGTGTACTGCCGGTTCAATACGCTGATGGCTTCGCTGGCGGCTAGAAAGAACCAGCCTCCGCCAAAGCTCATCATTCCGTTCCAGACCAGGCCCATCACAGACGAGGGAAGTTCCAGGCGTGTGAAGCGCTCCCAAGCCGACAGCCGGTATAACGTCGCCATTTCATCCAATTCATTCGGCACGGAGCGCAGCGAATGATAAAACGAAAACGTCATGTTCCACGCCTGGCCGGTGAAGATGGCGAAAATAGAGGCTGCTTCGAGCCCCAGCAGGCTTCCCCGAAACAACGCAATGAACGCCGTCACCGTCACCGACAGAAATCCCAGCACGGGAACCGATTGCAGAATATCCAGCAGCGGCACCAGCACGCGCGCGGCTCTTTTGCTGCGCGCGGCGGTGTAGCCGTACACAAACGTGAATAAGACTGAGCACGCGAGCGCGGCAAACATTCGCAGTGTCGAGCGCGCCGCGTAGTTCGGAAGATTTCGCGGATCAAGGCTGACCGACGGGATGATGTCCGGCGGATGGAATTGAATGAGCGATTCCGCCCCCACGCGCGCCGCCAAATAAAGCAGCGCTAGCGTACCCAGCCCGACCGCTACGTCAGCTAATCCGAGCGCCGGACGTTCACCGGCGTTTTGCGGCCGCACCAGCCAGAAAGTCATCAATGGATTCCTGGTTGAATCAACGTGACAGCCGCTTTTTCTCTGCTGACAATTTCTCTCGGCAGCGCCACATATCCCACCGCCGCCGCTTGCCGTTGGCCTTCACCCAGCATCCACGTCAAGAATTCCACTACTGCCTTCCGTTTGGCTTCATCCCCGATGCGCGCCGGTACGACAAACCAGGTGAAAGAGGCAATGGGATACGCTCCGGCGCCCGGTGCATCCACAATGGAGCCCTTAAAATCGCTATTCAGCGCAACCGAATGCGTCACCGCCGCGCTGATGCTTTCAAGGTCCGCGGCCACAAACTCGCTTTTATGATTTCGGATCTTTCCAAAACTCAAATGGTTTTGCAGCGCGTAAATAAACTCCACATATCCAATGGAGCCGCCGAATTCTTTCACCACTTTGGCGACGCCGTCATTGCCGTTAGCCGCGCGTCCCACCGGCCATTTCGGAGCCATCCCCGTGCCTACCCGCGCTTTCCATTCCGGGTTGGTCTTCGAAAGGTAATCGGACCAAGCGTAACTGGTGCCGCTGCCGTCCGCGCGATGAACCACCGTAATGTCAAGGTCGGGAAGGTGTAGATGGGGGTTTGCTTTCCGCAGCAGCGGGTCGTTCCATTTCGTAATCTTGCCAAGATAAATGCCGGCCAATGTTTCCGGCGTGAATGAAAGCTCGCTGGGGATGCCCGGCAGATTTACGATAGGGACAACCGCGCCGGCGACGGACGGAAAGAACAAGTATTTGGCTTGATCGTTCGGAGCAAGCTCGCGCAAAATTTCCGGATTGTCTGAAGCCCCGAATTCCACGCCGCCGGCTAGCAGTTTTTGCACGCCCGCTTCCGAGCCAACCGCGTCATAAGTGATCTCGACTTCCGGATTCCGTTCGCGGTAACTCGCAAACCATTTGGCGTAAATCGGAGCCGGAAATGTGGCGCCCGCGCCTCTCAAGCTGGTAGCCGCCCCGGCAGGCATCCGGCCCGCACAGGCCGCCAAGAATAAGAAAGTGGTAATGGCGAGCTTACGCCGCTGCGATCGCATCATGGAATCATTGGTCCTAACGTTGAGTGGGAGCAGGGTGCTCGCCGTCCAGCGCCGCGGCCAGATGCTTTGCAATTCGCTTGGAGAAATCCTTGGAAATATCTTGCGATTCAGAACCGGGCGTGACTAGATAAGACCACAACGTCACACCGTGCGGATCTTTAATTTCAACGGAAAGAAAACCTGTATAAACCGGCGTGCCGTTAAACGGAGACCTTCCGGACCGCGGGTTCAGGCTTACATAACCTTTCACCCAAACTTCCCCATTGCCGCTCAGAATTGCGTCTGCATTGGCTTTGTTTGAAACCAACGAGAACGCGCTCACCTTTCGAAGCTGGGCAATCATGTCATCTCGCAGTTTGCCTGAACCCGTTTTAACGACAAGCGGTTCAACGTAAAGTTTTTTGAATGAAATGGAGTCAACTGGCGCGGCAAGCTGGTTCGCGAAAGCGCAGCCGGCAACTGCGCAGCAAGTAATCCATTTGACCATGGCCCGTACCATACATCGTGACATCGACCATCCAGCCGCGCGATTACAATTGCGTAACAATTTAATGAATATCATATACTTCGCGAGCCCATTCGTTGACACCGGTTCGGGCTGTCCCCAACCATGGAAAATACGTGCGCCTCTTTTTATCGTTGTTGCTTCTGCTCCCTTGGTCTCTTCTAGGTCAAACTGGCGATACGCCCCCAGCGCAGGCGGATTCCGAACATGAATCTTTTTGGAACCGTTTCTGGGTTTCCGCGCAGGCAAATTTCATACGGCAGCAGCATCCCGAATTCGACGCCAAATATTCCGGCCCGAACAGCTTTGGCGCCGCGGCCGAACACGCGACTTCAAGAGTGGAAACGCTGTACACCGGTTTTCAAATCACCAAGCGTCTCGAATTTCTTTTTGACGTGGAAAGCGCAGGCGGGGCTGGTCTGAGCAACGCCCTCGGTATCGCCGGTTTCACCAACGTGGACGTCGTGCGCAATCCAACTCTGGGCGAAACGCCCTATGTGTCCCGCGTGATGTTGCATTACACCGTCGCGTTGAGCAAGGAAACCATGGAAGCCACGCGCAACCCGCTGGCCCTCGCGTCGTCCGTTCCAAAGCGGCGGCTGGAATTCCGTTTGGGAAAAATGAGCACTGCCGATTTCTTCGATCTAAATTCAGTCGGAAGCGACAGTCATCTGCAGTTCATGAACTGGGCGGCGGTCAACAACGGCGCATTTGACTACGCCGCCGATACCCGTGGCTACACGTACGGCCTGTTGGTGGAATACTACTCTGGAAATTGGGCCGCCCGCTTTGGCGAAATGCTGATGCCCACCGTGGCGAACGGCATCAAGCTCGATTGGAATATCGCGCGCGCCCGTGGTGAGAATTTCGAAGTGGAGCGTCACGCCGAATTGATCCCGAAAAGGCAAACTGTGATTCGCGCTCTGGCTTTCGTCAACCACGCCAACATGGGCAGCTATCGCGATGCCATCAACGGCTATCTATCGGGCAAGGACGCGGTTCCCGATATCACGCTCTACCGGAAGCAAGGAACCGTAAAATACGGCTTCGGACTCAACGGCGAGCAGGAACTAACATCTCTCTGGCGTGCCTTTGGCCGACTGGGCTGGAATGACGGCGCCAACGAATCCTTCGCCTATACGGAAATCGACCGCACCGCGGAGGTGGGCACTGATTTCCGTGGCGCGCCCTGGCGTAGGTCGCAGGATAAGGTGGGCACTGCCTTCATCGTCAACGGCATCTCCGGCGATCACCGGAAATATTTAGCATTAGGCGGCTTGGGTTTCATTCTGGGAGACGGCGGCCTGAACTACGGTTTGGAAAAAATTTGGGAAAGCTACTACACCGCCCACGTCTGGCGAGGAATCTCAGTCGCGGCCGATTACCAGCACGTCACGAATCCCGGCTACAATCGGGACCGTGGACCGGTATCGGTGGTAAGCTTTCGCATCCACGTGGAAGATGCCATTCCGTTTGCCAAATTCGGAAATAAACAATAAATGCGTCTGATCGTAATCGCCGCCATTGTCGCCGTGAGCCTGAGTTGCAGCCATCAAAGCGATCCGCCCCTCTGGCGCGTCTACGAAAACTCACTGAAGACCGCCAAGTACGTGGATCTGACTCACACAATCACTCCTTCTATTCCGGTATGGGCCGGGTTTGGCGCATCGAAGTTCGCGCCCACCGTGAATCCCGCCACAAACAAGCCTTACACCTACGAGAAAGACGGCTTCGAAGCGACTCACTACGATCTGGCGACTGATCAACTTGGAACGCAACTCGATCCGCCCGCTCATTGGAATCCGAGTTACCCCGCGATTGACGAGTTACCGGCCACTTACACGCTGCGCCCGCTGGTGGTGATTCCCATCCAGGATAAAGCGGCCAAAGACCCCGGTTACCAGATGACTGTGGATGACATTCAACAGTGGGAGCAGCGAAATGGCCGAATACCCGAAGGTTCGGTGGTGTTCGTCCGCTCGGACTGGTCCAAGGAGTGGCCCAATCCCGCGCTGGCAACCAGAAAAGTATTTCCCGGAATTAATTTAGAGGCGATCCAGTTTCTGCATTTGCAAAGGCACATCTTGTTTCATGGGCATGAAGCGCTGGATACGGATACCACTCCCACCATGGAAAGCGAAGCGTGGCTTTTAAAGAACGGATACACCCAGGCGGAAGGTGTTGCCAACCTGGACAAGGTGCCGGAAAAAGGCGCGCTCGTAGCCATCGGTTTTCCGAAATTCCAAGGTGGAACCGGCGGTTATGCGCGCTATATCGCCATCTGCCCGCCCGATTGGAAATATGGAGTATCTGTCGGTCAACTACCGGAAGCGCCCATGCGCAAGTCTGACCGTCCCCTGCATTGGGATTCTAAGATTGGAACGCGAGTACGGTAAAGCTATTCGCTGCGCAAGACCACGGCCGGGTCCACTGTCGAATCGGCGCATGCGGGGTGCATTCGCACCGGGTGTTAGCGTACTACCTAATTTTTAGGATTGTCGGTAATATTCTCAAATCATGGTGAATTGTCCGACCAAATATTCCCATGTAAAAGTCCATCAAAGATCGTGCGAGGAGGGAGCGCGGGGCATGTTCCAGATTCGCCCCCGGAGAGGATCATTCTTAATGTTGGAACTGGATCTTCGCTACGCTGGCCAAGGAGAACGACAGATTTAGCTAAACGATCTACCGAGATAGTGACAATATTATGTTCGCCGCCGGTTAGGAAAGCGATTGGCCCGGTTGATTCTTCACGAAAGACAATTCGATTCGCGGAAAATTCGATGGGCGAGTCTGCTCCTTGCCCCATGTCAATTGCGGGAGAACCAGAACAAGCGCCCCGAATAAATGACAGGGTCCATGTGCATAGACCTCGTTCACACCGCGCTGTGAAAGCGTTTGCGGGGTATTGCAACCTACCGCCTTCTGTTGCCTTTATTACGCCTTCCACTCGCACGTGGGAGCCATCATCGTAAAAGTGATAGAAAGTCTGTGCCCTCCAATATTCGTTGGTCCAACGTTGTAGTGGCGGTACTACCATGCCCAGCAAATAACCCAGCAAAATTGCCATCGCAAATCCCGAAATCAGCCACGCGCTACCGATCTTCATTCGAAATGATTGTAGAACTGCAAGGCTCTTCCTGCGGCCAATTGCTTCGGATTGTGCGGCACAATGGGCGGGAAGGAGCAAAGCATGGCGCGTCCGTCGATAGTTGAGAAGCTTCGGTCAGAACTGCACCGGCCCGTTAAAACTGAAATGCAGGTGGTCTATATTCTGGTCGAGGTTCGGAAACTAATTGAGCACGATAAACAGCAGGACGTATATCCGGTACTGAACTTCTACGGCAATTGGGTCGTTCATACGAAACTGTCCGCGTCTGCGGTGGCCGACAGGATTGTGCGATTGGCCGACGAAATCATGTATCGAAGAGCGAATGGCACGGTAGACACGACTCTCGAGGACGAGGCGGTTGACTTCACTGAGGAGCGCCTACTACGAGATCAGTTGCGCACGTTCCTCGAATCGTCTGATCTGCCGACCGAAATCTGCACCGATCCCGCCCGATGGGAAGCTTTCCGTAAGCGGTTGGTGGGTGTTATTGAAGACGTTCCGCTGGAGTTGCGTCGATCCGAGCGAAGTGCCACTCCCGCGACGAAGGAGTCCAAGCCGACCCACTTCGTCGAGAGCGTAATTGTCAAGAACAAATCGACAGACGACGCGCTCAATGTTGAATGGAAGATGGTTATGCATTCCCAGCCTGTTATCCGGGTCAAGGACGGCAAGATGAAGCTAATCGAAAAGCACGCTGTCAAGGGATAGGTCCCACATCCCGGCGCTCGAAGGTCAGGTAGGCCGATCACCCTTTCTTTTCATTGATATCCGTGGTGCCAAAAGTGAATGACATTGAAAATCACGGTGTTCGGGTCTGTGCCCAGCGCCACTGCCAGAATGACGCTACAAGTGAAAACAGGACTCTTTCGCAGCATTCTGAAAGAGAATCTGATGTGGTTGAATATGCCGGAAAACATACCCTCGGCCTTTCCCGACAGCGGTGCTTTAATCTGGTCATCGCCGAAAATGGATCGCAAATCATTGCTCAACTCCCGCCACGACTGCGGATCTTTCTGGACAGCTTCCCAGGCCTCTTCAGGGCGTCAGGCCACCCTGGATCGCCCGTTCATAACGTTCTTCAAACTCAATCGCTCGAAAATCAGGCATTTTCAAGACCGGCCGCGCGCTGCAAAGCCGTAAAGAACGTGCTCCAGCTCTCGCGCTGTTCCGATAGCATCTTTCTACCGGCGGGCGTCAACCGGTAATACCGCCGCCGCCGCTGTCCAGGGCTTTCCACCCATTTCCCCACAATCAGCCCGCGCTCTTCCAGGCGGTACAAAACTGGATACAGCGAAGCAATTTGAAAAGAAACCAGCCCCTCCGACCGCCGCTCGATTTCAGTCGCGATCTCATACCCGTGCCGCGGCCTCCCTTCAATTTGCGCCAGAACCAGAAGCTCCGCGCTCCCTTTCTTGCGTGCATGATCGTCGGATTCGCCGCTCATATATATGTGACATATATATAGCAACGCAAGCGGTAAGTCAAATGCTATTTAGAGAGCCCGTCAACCGCTGCGTTTCACCCATTTGCGAATCGACCAGATGCTGCCCGCCGCGCAAAGAATCGCAAAACCGCTCATCGTCCAGCGGAACGGGGCCGAATTGGCAACCTCCAGGATTACGCGGCCAAAACGAATCGCCAAATAGCCCACAATCAGAAACCGCGCCGCGCGGCTCGCGGCCACCGTGGCCAGCAGCCGTTTCCTGGGATACCCAAGCGCGCTGGTGACGCCCACCACCATCGTAAAAGGAAACGGCGGCGGAGCTAAGCCGCCCACCATAATCGCCTTCCCGCCGTTCTCGCCGATTTTTCTCTTCAGATAACGGAAGCGCCGTGCTCCAGCTACCTTTTGCACGCCCGCTTCGCCCGCGCGCCTGGCCACCAGATCTAACAGAAACACGCCGGTGGTGGAACCGCAAGTCGCACTCAGCACATAGAGCCAATACCCTTCGTGATGCCGCGCAACTAGTCCTGCTACCAGCAAATCATTACCGAATGGCAAAAACAAAAATGAAGAGTCCATCATCCCCATGACAAATGGACCGAAATAACCAAGCTGCAATAAGAATCCGAATAAATGACGTAGCGCGGTTGGCACGTTGTTTTGTTGTGACGCGGCTTGGCCGAAAAAATTACCTGATTAGATCCAGTGAATTCGTTCGAATAGCGCGCGCAGCCGTTGTCCCTTCTCGGAATGAATAGTTTCCACGAATCCAATACGCCCATCCAGATGCGCCCGGAAGCGGTTGTGTCCATTCCGGTTCTGGCTCTCCGGACCATGCCGGACACAGTTAGTCAGTATCGCTTTCAAGTGATCGTAATCGGCTCGCGGGATGTTCACGCGTTGATTGGTAACCAGCCCCGCCAGATGCTGCCTTACGCCTTGGCGCATGATGCGCGTCTTGCGATGATTCACCCCGAAACCTTCTTCCATCGAAATAGCGGCAACGCGAGCGGCAAAATGTTCCACGCGCCGTTCAAACGCCTCCCCGCCGGAAAACGCGAGGTCGTCGGCGTACCGTGTATAGTCCGCGCCGGCTACTTTTGCCAAACCATCCAAGCGGCAATCGAAACGATACGCGCAAAGGTTTGCTAAAGCGGGCGAAGTCGGCGCGCCTTGCGGCAAATGCGGCCGCGCATACAATTTCCGTAGATCCCAAAGCGCACGCGGGTCCATCTCATTTGCGCTCTCGCACCACACCTCGCGCGGCGTTGCATTCGTGCAAATGCCGCCCAACAGATCGGCCACGGCTTCGGGATAGCCCGCAGTGCGAAAGAGCGTCTGAATCCGCGCCCCGGAAATCGACGGGAAGAAATTCTGCAGATCCATCCGCAAGACCACGCGCTTGCCCACGTGCGCCGCGGCAAATGTCTGAATGGAACGCCCCTTGCGAAACCCATGCACCGCCGGATGCGGCGGAATCTTCTCCAACAGCTCCGCCAGAATCTGCCGCTGCAATTCTTTCAAACGCGGTTTGGGCGCTTCAATCAGTCGAATGCTGCCGGATTTCTTCGTCAAAACACGGTAGTGATAATGCCGCAGGAGTGGCCGGTCATGCTGGCTATAACCGAGCCCTTTCAAATCGGCGAACCAATCCAATCCGCCCGCGTTCAGAAAGAGCCAATCGGCCAAAGCCCGCGTGGATTCAATCGCCGGAACATCCCACGTTTCCGCCGCCGCAACGGGTTGCATCGGTTCCGGCTGCCCAGTCAGGCCGTGCGCCACGCGCATGTGGAACGGGTATCGTTCGCACGCAGTGTGAAAATCGCTGTCGTGCAAAAGAAACTGGACTACGTCCCGATGCCGCGGCCGTGTTCTGCCCGCAAACGTTTCGATATAACGAGGAGCAACCGTGCGGAGCCACCGCCAATTCCTCCCGAGCGCCAGGCTCGCTCGCGCGGTCACTTCCTCAACCGTCTGCTCGCCGGCAAGAAAGGCCCTGGCAACTGCACTGGCAAGCAACGGGTTCGGCATGCTCAATCGAACACGCAGTGGAACACTCCAACGACTCTAGCCCTGCGTGAGCACATCTGCGTTTCGGCGCAGGGCCGCTCACGCGACGAATTCTCAGCTATTCACAATTCCCTGGGGTAACCCCAGAGAGTTAAATCGAACCCGAAAGCCCGACCGAACCATGCTTGGAATGTTCCACCGACGAGGGAATCATAGCGCACAAAGATCTATTCCTCATTTCCAAACCGCACGGCGAAATTGGCGCGTTCATTCACTGACAAAGTGAAAACGTCAGGCCGGGCATAGTGGCCGACCGTATCGAGATCGAACTTACCGCGTGCCACTTCCCCGAGATCTAATTCCGCAGTCAGAATTCCCTCGCCATCCCGCAGTGGTCCCGCCAGCACCTTGCCCATCGGCGACACGATCACACTGCCTCCTTTGATGAGTACGGTTTCCGGCTCGTTTCCTTGCACAGGCCGATAGTCGGCCGGACAATCCGAGCGCAATAAATATTGACAAGCACTCAAAACAAAACAGCGGCCCTCAATGGCAATATGTTGCATCGTGGCCTGCCAGCTCTCCCGGTCGTCGACGGTTGGCGCGCACCAGAGACTCACGCCCTTCGCATACATCGCCGTGCGAAACAGCGGCATATAGTTCTCCCAACAGATTGCCGCGCCAATCACTCCGTCGGCTATTTGGATCACTGGCATCGTGGACCCATCCCCTTGTCCCCAAATCAACCGTTCCAGTCCGGTGGGCATCAATTTTCTATGTTTGCCTTGCAGCCGCCCATCGGGGCCGAAGAAGAAGACCGAGCAATACAAAGTTCCGGCATCCCTCTCGACTAATCCAATCACCAGTTCGACCCCGTGCTCCGCCGTGATCTTGCTTAGCTGAGCAACTTCTTCGGATCGTTCTTCCACCGCCGCCTCGTAGTATCGGCGAAACTCTTCCCGGCCCTCGTCCGTGCGAGACCCAACGTGCGCGCCAAAGCTAAGTCCTTTCGGATATCCGCCGAGAAACGCTTCCGGAAATACAACCAAAGCGGCGCCCTGTTGTGCAGCCTCCCTGCAATACTTCCGCACTTTCTCGAGCGTATGCTCCGTATCGAACAGGGGAGTGCCCGCTTGCACTACTGCGACAGTCAATCGATCCATCATTTGTTACGGTAGCGGATAATAAGAGGAGACGCATGCGCGCCACGGCGGAAAAACTAACCTCCCAAAGCTTCCGGGAGACGTATGCTCAAAAAAAACCGTACTTTGAGCTCTTAGACGGTGAGGCGGTTCAAAAGGCGTTGCCTACAAAACTTCACTCCACCTTGCAGCTTGTCCTCATACTCATGTTGAGAGAACTTGGTTTCAAGACTCGACCGGAACTCACTCTGGCGATCAGTGAATCTTGGGAACCCATACCCGATGTTTGCGGAATTCTCGGGTCGGAAGAAGACCCGTATCCGACCCGTGCAGTCGCTGTCGCCATCGAAATTCTGTCTCCCAATGATCGCTTCACACAGGTCATCCGGAAATGCCGGAAATACGCGCAATGGGGAGTGCAAGACATTCTGGTATTCGATCCCATCGGCCGCGAAGCCTGGTACTGGGACGCAGCCCGCGGCGATCTGGCCGGTATCAAAGAAAACTACAGCTTCCGTAGTCAACCCGCAACTATCAGCCAGAACGAAGTTTTCCGCCGCCTCGACAGCGAACTATAGTAGTTTGGCGGGCAATTCGTGAAGTTCTTTTTCGGCGCTTGACGTCAGGCTGATGCTATAGCTAGCCACGTAATTTGCCGCTCTTAACGAGTCCGGCTCTTACCTGTTCGAGCGGTATGCGCTTTTCATTCCGCCGCGACCGTGAAATGAGCACATTTTCAATGTTCTCCCAAAGATCCCTATGTTTTTTTAAGTCGATTTGGACAGCAACCTTGCGGCCTTTTTCATCGGTCACAAATTGGATTCCGGTCATGCCTTATTGTCCTTCAAGCAAAAATCAACGTCCAGCTGAACTACGCCTGACCTCATAACCTCTCCCCACCCCGGCGCAGCCGTACCCCCTCCTCAACCTTAGCCTCCAGAATCCCCGCCAAAATCGGAGGAATCTCAAACACTGCCCGGTTCCTTAGCGCCGCCGTCTTCGCGCGCATCGCCTCCAGTTGACCGTCCGCCAGCATTTCCCGGACCGCCTTCTCAATCTCCCGGAAATTCTCCAGCACAACCCCGACGCCCTGCTCCTGTACCCAATCCGCGTTATAGCGTTCCTGCGGCAGCGTCCAGGAATTCCGCTCCACAATCACCGGCAGCTGCATCTGCACCGCTTCGGAAATACTCCCGGGCCCCGGCTTGCCAATAAAGAAATCGCCCAATTGCATGTAGCGCGGAACCTCCTTCGTGAACCCCTCTGTCACAATTTTGTTGCGGGTTTTTAGCTTCCCCAGGCGTGCGCGCAAACTCTCATTCCGCCCGCATAACAGGATCAGCTGCAAATCAATCGGGCTATTCCCCAACCGTTCCGCAACCGCCATCATCACGTTTGATCCTTCGCCTCCGAATAGCACCACCCCGGTCGTCCGGTCTGGATGCAGTCCGAGTTGAATCCGCCCCACGGCTCGGTCGCACACCGCCGGCTCGTAAAACTGGGGCCGCAAAATCATCCCGCTGGTGCGAAAAACCCGATCGTCTGGATATCCCGCCGCCAACGCTTGCTGGGCCGCTCGCTCGGTCCCGCAAATCAAATACTGCGCCTGTTTTTCTATCCAGAAATGCGGCGGATAATCTGCGAAGTCCGTCAAAATGGTCACGAGCGGTACGCCCGGCATCGCCCGTGCCAAGCTCTGGAACAGCGCCCGGTTGAAATTCGGCACCAGCGAAACCACCATGTCCGGTCGCAGCTTCTCCCAATAGGCCGTCAGCAATTTTACTTGCCCTGGATGGTAAGCCCGTATAATTCCGTGCATCAGCGGCAATAGCCAGGTAGACCCCAGCGTCCAGCCTTTGGCTAGCGCCAGATTGTAGACATCCTCCAACCGGATGCCCGTCACTTTGCGGAACACGTCCAACGAATCCAACACTTCTTGCAGATTGACCAAGCGAATCGCCCAATTCCGGTCCTGGCCCGCAATGACGCTCTGTAGCGCCAAGGCAGCGCTGCGGTGTCCCCCGCCTGCGTCAAAGTAAATAAGGTCTAGTGTTTGTGTCGTCTGCAACTCTTATCGTAGTGTCCTGTCGGAATTGATTTTGCGAAAACAGAAGCCTTCACGCAGGTTTCGCTGAACCGTCACCCGGATGTAATATCTTTCCCGTACAAAGAAGGCAGAGAGTATGGACCCATGCCAAATCTCGTAGAATGGTTTGCTGAGGGGGCTGCATCATGACAGCTCATCAGACCATGTTGCAGTTTATCTCCGTGCGCGATCATCGCTTGATGCGCAAGGTCAACAACTGGTGTGCTCCTAAGTGGATTCGCGTGTGGGCCGTCGCGGCATCCCGCGCTGGGGACGGCTGGATCTGGTATCTCACGGGTATTTCGATTCTACTATTTGGCGGCCCTGACCGCCTCACCGCTATCGCATCAGCCGGTTCGGGCGCGGTGGTAGGCGTCGGTGTTTTTACCTCGCTCAAAAAACTATCCGGACGCAAGCGGCCCTGCGAAATTGAGCCGCATTGCTGGGCCACGCTGCTGCCGCCAGACCGTTTTTCTTTTCCGTCGGGCCACACCATTACTGCCTTCTCGGTGGCCGTCGCATTAAGCGAATTCTATCCCGCGCTCCTGCCCGCGCTGCTTTTTTGCGCCTTGAGCATCGCCGCATCGCGCATCCTCCTGGGAATGCATTTCCTCAGCGATGTGGTCGCCGGAGCCGTTTTGGGAACCGGTTTGGCGATCGCCAGTCACGCGCTTTTCACGTAAAAGATAGCCAAACGCAAGCCGATATAGTTTAGGTGAAGGTGTATGAGATAACTTCTTTCACCGAACATGCTGCGCCGTTCGCTCCTGTACCTTTCCGAACAAACCTGGCTCCGTCACTGGATGGAGCATTCGCCTGCGTCGCGAAGAATAACTTCCCGCTTCGTCGCCGGCCGCACGCTGAATGACGGCATTGCCGCCCTGCAATCGCTTTCGAAACAGCACATGTGGGGCACGCTCGATTGCCTGGGCGAAAACGTGGCGTCGCTGGCCGATGCGGCTGCTTCCACTGACGCCTGCCTGGCCGCGCTAGCCGCCATCGATCGCACTGGACTCCCCGCCACCATTTCCATCAAACTCACCCAGTTCGGGCTCGATTTTTCGGGGGCCGCCTGCCGCAACAATGTCCTGAGGTTGACCGAGCGCGCCGCCGCCATGGCGACCTCCGTCGAAGTCGACATGGAAGCTAGTGCTTACACGGACCGCACTTTGCATCTGGTCACCCAAATGCAAGATCGCTTCG
The DNA here is from genome assembly GCA_036488895.1 of Bryobacteraceae bacterium. Taxonomy (GTDB): domain Bacteria; phylum Acidobacteriota; class Terriglobia; order Bryobacterales; family Bryobacteraceae; genus Bog-105. Next base: position 45,194 of record DASXGT010000084.1, read on the forward strand.
AAGGACATGTGCGCGCCGTCATCCAGGCCTATCTTTTCCGGAGCGAAGCCGACATCCGGATGCTATCCGCGCGAAAAATTCCCGTCCGTCTGTGTAAAGGCGCATACCATGAGCCGCCCACGGTCGCTTTTGCCAGAAAATCCGATGTCGATTCTAACTACGTCAAGCTCATGAAATTGCTGCTCGCCGAAGGAAAATATCCGGCAATTGCAAGTCATGATGAGAATATTATCCGCGAAGCCGTACGTCATATAAGGGAACAAAAAATTCCCACCGAACGTTTTGAATTTCAGATGCTCTATGGCATTCGACGCGATTTGCAACGCCAACTGGTCTCGCAAGGCTTCCGCTTGCGGCTTTACGTACCTTATGGCGACGCCTGGTATCCCTACTTTATGCGGCGTCTCGCGGAGCGCCCCGCGAATCTTTTGTTCCTTGCCAAGAATCTCGTCCGTAGCTAACGCAAACAGCCGTGGCTGTTCGTGCCCTCAACGGAGCCGTGACCGTAAGGGAGCGGTAAGTGGCCCTAAAATTGCCGGAACTCTAGCCAGGAAAGGGGTGTCTAATTGAAAGACGTGAAGTATTGGCTCTATCTCGCGGCCAAGCTGTTGCTCGGCGCGGGAGTCTGGCTCGGCCTGCAAGCAGTCTTATATCGTTACCCGCTTCCGCCGCCACCGCTGGAAAAATTCGGGAAACCGCCTGCGCTGTTCCTCCATGACATGCTCTTCACCTTCCTGGTGATCGCCCACTATATGGTAGGCGCGGGGATCGTCTTTGCCATTATTTGGGACCAGAAGCGGCGCTGCCGGGCCTGCCTGCGCAAACTCATCATGCCCTTGTCTACCGGCTCCTGGGGCAATATGGTCACCTTCGGACGGCCCCGTACCGAATGGATCTGCCCGTACGGCCACGGCACCCTGAGCATTGAAGAACTGCAAATCACCGGCCGCCAGGCGGCCGACTGGCAGCCGCACGATGACAATATCTGGAAAGAGCTAGAATCGAATTATCCGGTTCGCAGATAGGTATCCCTGCGGAGCGATCGGGCGTCTAAGCTTTTAAGAAATCGATTATTAGGTTGTCCAATCCCAGGTTAGAGATTTGCCCGTACGCATAAAACTTCCAACGGCGGACCGGAAGCAGCGCCGCCGAGGTCCCAGCCCCGCTGCCGCCCGGGCGAGCAAAATTTTCTTTTATGGAATTGCCGCTCTAGCAGGTATTGTTTTTGGTTTTCTGGTCATCAGCTATCTCCGTTATTCCCGTATTACAGACGAAAAGCTGAAGCAAGGCGTATTCCCCAATACGTCCGTTTTATTCGCCGCGCCCCAATCGGTTGGGGTGGGTGACCCCGCCACTCGCACCCAACTGGTAAACCGCCTGCGGGAAAGCGGCTACGGCGAGGATGCGCGCACCAATCCTTTGGGCTGGTACCATTTGCGAGAAGACGCCATCGAAATCTTTCCGGGCGACCATTCTTCCACGACGTCCGAGCCCGGGGTGTTGCACTTTCGAGATGGCAAAATTTCGTCTATCATCGCTTTAAGTGACAATTCCGAACGCACGGAATACACGCTTGAGCCAGCGCTGCTCAGTACCCTTTATGACAAGAACCGCGAAAAACGGCGTCTGGTTCGATACGAAGATATTCCGCCCGTCTTGGTGCATGCCGTCATCTCTATCGAAGACCGTCGCTTCTTCCAACACTCCGGCTTTGACCCAATCGGCATCGTCCGCGCCATTTACATAGACATCAAAGATCACCGCAAAGACCAGGGTGCATCCACTATTACGCAGCAGCTTGCCAGAAACCTTTGGCTGGATTCCGGCAAGCGCTGGACGCGCAAGTTCGCTGAGTTGATGATCACCATTCATCTGGAGCAGAAGCTCACCAAGCAAAAAATCCTTGAATATTACGTGAATGAAGTCCCCTTGGGCCAGCGCGGGTCGTTTGCCATTCGCGGCTTTGGTGAAGCATCCCAGACCTATTTCGCGAAAGACATCCGTCAATTAACGTTGCCCGAAGCGGCCACTCTGGCCGGTCTGATTCAGCGCCCCAGCTACCGCAATCCCGCCCGCTGGCCGGAGCGCGCCAAGGCCCGCCGGAATCAGGTGCTCAAGCGAATGTTGGATGACGGCTATCTCGTCCCTTCCAGCTATCAAGCGGCTGTCAACGCACCCATGGTAGTCTCGCGGCAAGGCATCGAAACCGCTGACGCTCCCTATTTTGTGGATCTGGTGAACGAACAGCTAGGCGACCAGTTTCAGGACCACGATTTTCAGGACTCCGGCTCAAAGATTTACACCACCCTTGATCCCGATCTTCAGCGTGACGCCACTAATGCGGTTGCCGAAGGCATGCGGGAAGTGGATGCCCTCCTCGTCAAGCGTCACAAAGGCAAGGGGCCGATCGATGCGCCGCAAGTCGCGCTCGTCTGCATTGATCCGCACACCGGCGAGGTGAAGGCGCTGGTCGGCGGCAAAAACTATGGTATGAGCCAGTTGGATCATGCCGTGGCAAAACGCCCATCCGGCAGTATCTTCAAGCCGTTCGTTTATGCCGCGGCCCTCAATACTGGCCTTTCGGATTCGCCCAATCTCATGACCACCAGCACCACCGTGGAAGACGAGCCCAAAACGTTTTTCTGGAATGGCCAGGATTACGAACCAACTGATTTTCACAAAAACGCGTGGGAAGGCGACGTCACCCTGCAGACGGCCTTCATGAAATCTTTGAATGTACCTGCGATTGAGGTTGCCGAAAGAGCTGGTTACCGTGCCGTGGCGGATTTGGCGCATCAAGCAGGCTTGGCTGATATCCGCGCCACTCCTTCCATGGCGCTGGGTGCTTATAGTGTCACTCCGCTCGAAATAACCGGCGCCTATACGATATTCGCCAACAGTGGCGTATTGGTGCAGCCGCATCTGATTTCGCGTATCGTCGACAAGTCGGGAAATGATGTTTGGACTTCCAATCCGCAGACCAAAAAAGTGCTCGACCCGCGTGTCAGTTTCCTGGTGCTCAGCCTTATGGAAGATGTTCTGCACGGTGTTGGAACCGGCGCGGGCGTGCGTTCGCGCGGCTTCACGCTGCCTGCCGCCGGCAAGACTGGTACTTCGCATGACGCCTGGTTCGCCGGCTTCACCTCCAAATTGCTTTGCATTGTCTGGGTCGGTTTGGATGATTACCAGTCCATTGAGCTGCAGGGCTCGGAAGCTGCGCTGCCCATCTGGACCACATTCATGAAGCATGCCCATGAGCATCGTGCCTATCGCGGCGTCGAGCCGTTTGAGACACCCGATGGCGTAATCTCGGTCCAAGTAGATATCGACAGTGGCGGCTTGGCTACCAACGCTTGCCCGCCTTCGCTCGTGCGGACTGAATATTATTTGCTCGGCACGCAACCGGTTCAGTTCTGTCCCACCCACATGGGTGGAGCTTCTGAGCTGGCTCACTGGAACCAATCTTTGCCTTCGGCGCCTCCCATGACCGGCGATGGCGGCCCCGTGGTTGTGCCGGCGACCGTGCCGCCAGCGAGTCTACCCTATCTTCCTCCCAAGCTCATCAATGGGCAAGCCAGCGCCCACTCTCTTGCTTTACCCGTTGCGCCTCCTGATGCAACGCCGGTGCAGCAACGCGACAGGCCAAAAGAGAAGAAGGGTCTCGTGGACAAGCTAAAGGGCATCTTCAAATAATCCCACTTCATTTTTGCTACTCGGTTCGTTCTAAAAGGTATATAGTAGAGAAAAATAAGGGAGGAGTATCGTGCTCTCTTTTTCTTCATCTACTGTAACGTTTCTTCTTGTTGCTGCCCTCGCTTCGGCGTTTCCCGCGGCGAGCGAAGCCCAATCACCGCTCGCGGTTCCCGCCAGTTCCTTTCGAGCGTCTAGCGGTAATGTTCCCCCGCTCGCTGCCCCTGCGCCCACGCCGGTGCTCTCGCCCGAAGTTCGCGGCGACATCTATATGGCCCGCAAGATGTATCGCGAAGCCATCGATATGTACCGCCAGGGTCCGCCTGATTCGCCGGTGCTTGTCAATAAAATCGGCATCGCGTTTCACCAGATGTTGTTGCTCGATTTGGCCAAGAAAAACTATGAGCGCTCTATCAAGTTAGATCACAAGTATTCGGAAGCCATCAATAATCTAGGCACCATTTACTACTCGAAAAAGAATTATCGGCGGGCCATCGTCTATTACAAACGCGCGCTGCGCTACAGCCCGCCTAGCGCGTCCATCTACTCAAACCTCGGGACCGCGTATTTCGGACGTAAGGATTATAAGGACGCGACCGAGTGCTACCAGCGCGCCATGCAGCTTGATCCGGATGTCTTCGAGCATCACAACACCTTTGGCACGCTGATGATGGAGCGCACCGTGGAAGAGCGCGCTACTTTCCATCTATACCTCGCCAAAATGTACGCCAAATCGGGCGCAAGCGAGCGTGCGCTAATCTACTTGCGTAAGGCGCTGGAGGAAGGAATCAAGGATCGCCAGAAAATTCCTGACATGCCTGAGTTCGCAGGCCTCAAAACCGATCCTGCCTTCAAACAGCTCCTGATCGACAATCCCAAACCGTTGTAGAGGATATTCTGCGTTTTACATCCCGTTCTCTGGCTCTGCTGATTTCGTTCTCGATCGCTAGTGTTTTTCTTTCAAGTTGTGCCCGCAAAGACAACGCCGTCCAGCGCGTGGCTATCCTGCCCGCCAACGTGCTGGTCAATGATCCGTCTTCCGACTGGTTGAAGATCGGCGTGCCCATTGTTTTGCAGCAGGATTTGATGACGGCCCGTAGGCTCTTTCCCTCGGGCGTGGCCAATGATGCGAACGCTGCGCAGGGCGGCGCAAACCAGATCATGCGCACCACCGTCGAAAGCCGTCAAGGGAAAATCCACGTGGAAGCGACCATCGTGAACGCCGCCACCCAGAAAACCATTGGCGTGAAAAGCGTCGATGCTTCCTCCGTTGCGGAAATCATTCCGGCGCTCAATGCGCTGGCTAAACAAATCGACAGCGGCGCGACCGATTTCGCCACCAAGAATTCAGCGGCGCTGCAGGCCTTCGCGGGCGCGGCCTCGCAAGCCAATCCCCAAAATCGATTTCAATTATTCGACAAAGCGGCGGGCGCCGATCCGTCCTTCGGTTTGGCCTTCATCGCCATGCTCGATATGGTTGGCCCTTCCGGCGAACAGCGCGCCAAGCCGCTTTTGGACGAAGCCGCGAAACATCGTGACACGTTTAATCCCTATGACAAGGTCAAGTTCGATCTGCTCACGACGCGCCTGAAACACTCCACCACCGCCGACCAGGTAAAGGCGGCGCAAGCCGTTCTGGCTCTCGCCCCGAACGATGTCGATGCCCTCGCCGTCATCGGGAATAGCCGCTTTCTCGAAGGCGACGTAAGTGGTGGCGAGGCCGCCCTCAATCACGCGCTCCAATTGACCCCGTCAAACGAGAACCTGCAAAATCAATTGGCGCTGGCCTTACTCGGCGCAAAACGCTTTGCGGATGCCCGCAAAATCCTGCTTCGCCTCGACAAGAATCCAGCCTCGCTGCCGGAGTTGGCAAGTTGCTTATTCTTACAGGGTGATACGGCCGGCGCTAATGCTGCGCTGGAGCGCTTTTCGGCAACAGTGAATAACGCCGATCTCCGTCCCGTTTTGCGCGCCTCTTGGCAAGCCGCGACCGGCGATCGTCCTAAAGCCATCGCAGCTATGGAGAGCGCGCAGTTTTCCAACAAAAATATCGAAGCTTTGGCCCTGAGCGAAGCCGCCGTTTGGCGCTTGATGGACAAAGATTATGCGGGTGCGCAAAAAACAGCGGCGCGGGCAAACGCAACCGCCAGTTCTTTCTCAACCATTGCCTCTCTGCTGGCCGGCAGCAACGCCCCAGCCGCCGACTGGCGCAAAACCGTGGATGCCGTGCCCGGCGCGAACGAACAAACCAAGCGGCCCCTCTTGGCCTATGGATTCTTTCTAGGTGGACACTACGCCGAAGCCGCGCAAGTCTGGCAGGAAGTGGCCAACGCATCAGGTGGAACCGACGCCCGCGCCAACGCCATGCTAGCCAGTTCGCTCGACCGGGCAGGGAAGACCGCCGACGCCCGCAAAATTCAGATACGGCCCTTCGTCCTGGAACTGAGCGACTTGTACGGAGCCGTCTCGTTCACCGAAATGCGCCGCATGTTGTCGCTGAAGTGAACGCTCGCCCTAAGCCTTACTGGGAGTAACCAACCTCTTTTTCACCCAAGGCTTAGGCTGATTTCCAGTATCGCGCTTGGTCACCCGGTCATAATGGTGCTCCGTGCTCGTGGTGCCTAACGACGTGTTGTAAAGGTTCGTGAGCCCCAGCGCCTCCTTTACATCGTCTTCGAATTGGTGAAGCGCTCGGAGTTGTTCCGCCATAGCGGGTACGCGCTTGCCGGAAGGCGTTTCAAAAAACATCTGATAGCCGCCGCTGACCAGAACGCCTATTTCGTCGCCTATAAGGATGCCGGCCTTCTCAATGGAAACTTGATTCTTTCCTTCGTCGCCCACAATAGCGGCAATACCATGCTTGATAACCTTCACGCGCCCATCCGGCAGCTTGCTCGTGGCAAACCCGGCCCGCGACAATAGATCGATACGTTCGGCAAAGGCAGGAATCCGAGGCCGCTCACGACGAAAGAACATATCCTAAGTATAAAGAAGAAGCTCTCCAAATAAAAAATGCAGACTTTTGAACCCAGACTCCCCATCGCCGCAATCACCGATGAATTCTCTCCCACGCTGTCCGTCGCAATTACGGTCATGCGGGAAATCGGCATGGCCGCCGCCGAATTGCGCGTGATCGACGGCAAAAATATCCTCGACTTGAGCGAGGACGAACTCAAGCGAACCAAGGCGGCTCTCGACGAAGCCGGCATGCACGTAATTTCCATCGCCTCGCCCGTGTTGAAATGCGTATTGCCGGGCGGCCCCGACCTCGACAGCCGCTTTCAGCATGACGCCTTTGCTTCAAAGCACACCTTCGACGATCAACCCCGCCTGACCGATCACGCCATCAAGGTCGCGAAGTTTTTCGGCGCCCCCATCATTCGCGTCTTCTCCTATTGGCGGACCGTCCGTCCCGAGTTATGCCATGAAGCCATCGTCACCGCGCTCGCGCAACTTGCCAAGCTGGCCGAGCAGGAAGACCTCATCATCGGGCTTGAAAACGAGCACGCCTGCAACATCGGCACGGCCGCTGAAACCGCCCGCATACTCGACTTCGTTTCCAACAAGCATCTGAAGCTTGTATGGGACCCGGCCAACGCATTGGTGGCGGGTGAAGATCCGTTTCCAGGCGGCTATTCGCTTTTGCCGAAAGAGCGCATCGCCCACGTGCACGCGAAAGATTGCCACATGGACGGAGACAAACCGATCTGGGGTCCGCTAGGCACCCGTCGCGTCAAATGGAAAGAGCAAATCGCCGCCCTGCTTGCCGACGGCTATTCAGGCGCTATCAGTCTCGAAACCCACTGGCCCGGTCCAAATGGCGACAAATGCGAAGCCAGCCGCATCTGCGGTTGGAATCTGCGCGGCCTTGCCTCAACCTAGGCCTCATCCCCTAGATACCGCCCAGGTATTAAATAATTCGCAACATAGTCGGTAACCGCATCGGCCAGCGGCGTAATTTTCCGGTCAAACCCGGCGGACCGCAGCTTGCCGATGTCCGCGCTTGTGAAGTACTGATACTTATGCCGCAAATAATCCGGCATCTCAATGAACAGAATTTTCGGTTCCCGGTGCAAAGCCTTAAAAATCGGGCCCACCAATGACAGCCACGTGTTTGATTCGCCTGATCCCAGATTGAAGATCCCGCCCCCATCCACGTTCTCAGCCAGAAAAATGGTGGCCGCAACCGCGTCTTTCACATAAAAGAAATCGCGTTTCTGTCCGCCATCCCGATACTCGGGCTTGTAGCTTTTAAACAGCGATACCGACCCGGTTTGCTGAATCTGATGAAATGCCTTGTGCACCACGCTGCGCATATCGCCTTTATGGTGCTCATTCGGACCGAAAATATTGAAATACTTCACCCCGGTGATGCGCGGCAGCATACCTGTGCGCTCCGCATAGCAATCGAACAGGTGCTTCGAATACCCATACATGTTCAGCGGACGCAACGTTATCAGCGGAATGGTTTCAGGAACGCCTCTCGCAATACTGCCGTAGGTGGCCGCGGAGGAGGCATATACAAATCGCCGTCCCCCTTCGAGTGCAAAATGCGCCAGCGTCTTGGTGTATTCAAAATTATTGCGAATCAGATACGCCGCGTCGGTCTCGGTCGTGGCCGAGCACGCGCCTAAGTGAAAAATGGCGCCGATGTCGCTAAACAAATGGGGAGACGCAGTCAAGCGGGTAAGTAAGTCATCGCCCTCTAAATAGTCTAAAAATTGCAAGGGGACTAAGTTCTTCCACTTGTCGTCGTTGCCGAGCAAGTCACTAACCAGGATGTTCGTAAAGCCCCGGCGATTCAGTTCCCAAATCAGCGCGCTGCCAATAAAACCGGCCCCGCCGGTAACTAAAATTTTCCCTTTGGAAAGATCCGTCATTTTAACTTTTACTAACAATAAGCATTGGCACTTTAACACGGTGCCGCACGGCGTTGATCGTCGTGCCGAATATCAGGTCTTTCAATCCGCTGTGGCCATGTCCGGCCATCACCAGCAAATCGGGAACAAGATCATGTACCGCGGCCACAATTTCATGGGCCGGATTAATGCCATGCCGCACCACCACGTCCACATCAATCTTTTGAGCGCGTAGCGCCGCCACGATATCGGCCAAATAATTCTGGCCCTCCTTGATTTCAGCCGTGGATGACAGCGAGCCGAACATCTGGCTGGTGACGCCCTCTTCTACGTGCAACAAAATAATCCGCGCGCCGTGCATGCGTGCCAGCGCTAGCGCGTTAGAAATCGCTTCCTGGTCGGAAATACTGTGATCCAGCGGAACCAAAATGCGTGAGTAAGCGGTGCTGCGCAGCACTGGAACCGCGGGTTTACTCTCCGCAAGGTTCACCGATACCGGTTCCGCGCTAACCGGAATCTGACGCTGCTGCCGCAGCCACGGCCAATAACAAACCACACCCAGCAGAACCAGAAATCCCACGCCGCCGGCCGTTACCGCCGTCAGCACGAACGGGCGATACGTCCCGCTTCCGGCCACCCATTCCCGGAACTGATCGAACAGCAGCCAAATGTTCAGAGTCAGTATGAAAACCGCGCATGCCCAGGCCCCAATCTGCAGCCATAAGTTACTGGCGAACTCACCCATACGCTTCCGGTCGCTGGTGAAATAAACCAGCGGAATCACCGCAAAAGGCAATTGCAGATTAAGAACCACCTGGCTAAAGATGATGAGCTTGTAAGTGCCGACGTCCCCCGCTAGATAAATAGTAAGAACCGCCGGAACAATCGCCAAGCCGCGCGTGATCGCGCGTCGCAGCCACGCCTGCATGCGGAAGCGCAGAAAGCCTTCCATCACAATTTGCCCGGCCATAGTCCCCGTGAATGTGGACGATTGCCCCGAGCAAAGCAGCGCCGCGCCAAACAATACGCTCGCGGCCGTTGTACCCAGCAGCGGCGCAAGCAATTGATGCGCCTGCTCAATCTGCGTGACGATAATGTGGTGCTTGAAAAATACCGCCGCGGCCATCACTAGGATGGCGGCATTCACAAAAAGTGCGCCGTTCAGCGCGAACGTGGAATCCAGCAGGTTAAAGCGGCACGCTTGCCGTATCTCGTCTTGCGTTTCTCCAATGCGCCGCGTTTGCACCAGCGCCGAATGCAAGTACAAATTGTGCGGCATCACAGTTGCTCCAAAAATCGCAACTGCGATGTAAATGCTTGAGGAATTTAGATGCGGGATCAACCCCGTGACCACTTCGCCAATTTGCGGCTTGGCCAGAAAGATCTCGAACGCAAAGCAGCCCGCCATGGTCGCAATCAGCACCAGAACGAAGGCTTCAATTACGCGGATACCCAGCCGCGTAAACCAAAGCACCAATAGCGTATCGGCCGCGGTCACCAGCACACCGATCAGCAGTGGCAAATGAAACAACAAGTGCAGTCCGATGGCGGCGCCCAGCACCTCCGCCAGATCGCAGGCCACAATCGCCAATTCGCACAAAATCCAGAGCACATAGGCGACCGGCCGCGGATATTCATCGCGGCATGCCTGCGCCAAGTCGCGCCGGCTCACGATGCCTAGACGCGAGCTCAACGTCTGCAGCAGCAGCGCCATGAGATTCGAAACCACCAGCACCCACAGCAGCCGGTATCCAAAGCGCGCTCCGCCTTCCAGATCCGTGGCCCAATTTCCTGGGTCCATGTAGCCGACGCTGATCAGATACGCCGGGCCCGCAAAAGCGAGCATCCGTTTCCAGAAGCCTATATGCGACGTCCCTACGCTCTGGTTTACTTCGGGCAGGGAATACCCGCTGCCGTCAATCAGATCGTTGCGCAGCATGCCTAATTATCGCATCTGGAATGGAACTCACTCATTGCGAAGGGTTTGGGCGGGTCCAGCCGCGTTAGCCGCAGCACAGCGCTGGGATCAGGCTGGCTAAACCGGCTATCGCCACAAGAAGTAATCCCACGGCAGCGCGGCCAACCGAACGACATCCTGGGTCGTAGCTCACAGCGCGAGGCAAATACCCATTTCCCCGCGTACGTTGTGCTACGGACTGCGCCACCAGTCCGTCAGTCAACTCCCAGAGCGGCCAGCAGAAGGGCGAGCGCCGCTAGGGCTTGAAAGACAGTAGCGAAATAACTCTGTTGGTTCAACCCAACTCGGTGAGAACCAGATGTGAACCCCCGCCAAGAGGCTGTCCGGCAATTTGCGCCGCGGGCACATAGACCTGGGGGAAGGCATCGATGGGACCCCATTTGTCATCCCATGAATTCTTTTGCTGCACTCCGCGTCGGTAAACACGCGTCCGCGCAGCAGCGGCATTTGAAGCGCTTCAAACATTCCGGGCGTCGCGTAGGCAAAGTTCGTAATGGTGTCACTTACGGTCCGGACGATTGTTTCTGTTGAACACGATTAATCCCGTCTCTGATCAGCCGTGCGGAACGAAACCATGCTCCGTTAGATCTAATTGGCGCAGGTCCACGCGCATTTCGTTGCGAAATCTCATCACTGAAGCGTTCGCCAGCCGCTGAACTGTGACGATGTTCCCGCCGCTTCAAGGCATTTGTATAATTTTCATCTTGGACGATTTGGTTATAGATGAAGATCTCTGCGATCTCCTGCTTTTGTGCATCAGTGAGAGGCGCAAAAGCCGCATTGGATAACAATGTCCTGTTTACCTGTTGCCGGACGGCGCGGACTCTGGCGGGTTGCCCATAGGTGGAGATAATCCCTACGTCGAAATTCGGCTTTCAGTAATTCCGCCGCTTGGCTTCCGGATGTCTTGCGGATGAAGTCGATAAACTGGGCTCGAACGCGAACTGCGACTTCTCTTGCAGCCCGATAGGAAGTTGTAGAAACAGGAATTCCTCTACTGCCTGCGCTCGGGCGCGGCGTCCGAATGCCGGGGCCAACCGCGCAAACAGTCGGTCCTCCCGAATGCGTTGAGCCGCCATTTCCAGAGTTTGCCAGGTTGCGTTGAAGCTATCGTTGAGCGTTTGCTGTTGGGCCCAATCGGCCATCATCGAAAAGTCCTGGCCGTGAGCGATTACAGTGAGACTGAAAAAGCCAATAAGAACAATGGCTGCGCGAAACATCAGATGCTCCTCACGCGCACCAAATTGTAACCCCGCCATATGTCACCAATGTGACTGAGTTACCGGATGTGCCATGCATGCCATCGCCAAGCGCTGGAGAGGTAGTAAACAGGCAAGCCGCCCGTGTGCTTACTTCTGCTATTTTTCTTTACCCAGGACACAACAAGCTCATACCACTGATTGAATTCCTCGGCGTTGTAGGCAAAGGGATATTGCTTGAACGTGTATGAGCCGCCGGGCGTAAGCCCTTTGGACCAATACAGCCGTCCTCGACCATGGCTGGACCACCTCAGCGGATCTCGCGAATACTCGATCACGGGGGCGCGCCCGATGTCACGTATGTAGCACCCGCCAACGGTCGTCGGAGCGCAATCGGGTTTCCCATGCAAACTTTTTGTTCCAAAGGAAAAACTGCGTTTGCTTTGTCCGTCGATGCGGGAAATCAGCAAGGTAAAGCTCTTCCTTTGTGCGGGCAGGCGACACAAGAATCTGAAGATCTGATGCGGTTCGCAGAAAATGTAGAAATGCCTTTTCATCACTTTCCGTCATCGCCACGGCGATTTGCCTTCCCCAGCGCTGTCCCATGAAAACCAGAATATTCGCATCCGGCAACAGAGACACCGGCCCTTACGCCATCTGCATTTCAGCAATCATCGCCGGCCGCCGCAGCGCGGGCTTCGCAACTAAAAACGCAAACCCAGCCAAAAAACACAACATCCCAGCCGTCCAAAACGCCGTGTCGTAGCTTCCAAGCGACGTTCGCACAATGCCCGCGCTCAACGCCGCCGATGATGCTCCCAACTGATGAAACGCAGCAATCCAACCATAAATCACGCCAGCATTCTCACGGCCGAAAACATCCGCCGTCAACCGCACTGTAGGCGGCACCGTCGCCACCCAATCCAACCCATAAAACAAGGCAAACCAATATAAGTGGTTCGAACTATGCCCCAACGTATACGGCAGGTAGAGCAGGGAAGCCCCGCGTAACACGTAGTAAGTGAACAGCAGTAAGTAACTCGGCAGCCTGTCCGTGAGCCATCCCGAAGCGGTCGTCCCTAAAATATCAAACAATCCCATCAGCGCCAGTAGGCTTGCGGCCCGCACCTCGGGAATGCCTACGTCATGGCACGCCGGAATCAAATGCGTGCCCACTAGCCCATTCGTGCTCGCGCCGCAGATAAAGAAACTGCCTGCCAAAACCCAAAACGCCGGAGAACGTACCGCCCACAGCAGCGCCGGTATAGCGCCCAACGCGCGCTTGCGTGCTGGTCTCGATTCGCTGTCCATGAGTCCAAGCGGTTTCAATCCGAGATCTTCCGGCCTGTCGCGCAGGAACAGCAGCACGATCACGAACACAACCGCCGCCGCGCCCGCTACGGCCAGCGCTGCGCTCCTCCAGCCGAAGCCTTCCACTAATCGCGCCAAACCCGGTAGGAACACAAGTTGCCCCGTCGCATTCGCGGCCGAAAGCGTACCCAACACCAAGCCCCGGCGCACTTCAAACCACCGGTTCGTAATCACGGCCGCCAACACCAGCGACGTAACGCCCGTGCCTGACCCCACCAGCACGCCCCAGAACAACACAAGCTGCCCCTGCGATTTCATTTGCGTCGTTAAGCCGACCGCGCAAATAATCACCGCCAGCGCGCACAGCACCAGCCGCCGTAATCCCCAATGCTCCATCAGCGAAGCGGCAAACGGACCAATCAATCCGAACAGCGCAATGTTCACCGCAATCGCGCCCGAAATTGCCGCCGGCGTCCACCCAAACTCCGCTTCGAGCGGCACAATCAACACGCCCGGCGTAGCGCGTACTCCCGCGGTAATTAATAAAACCAGAAAGGTGACGCCCGCAATCACCCATGCATAGTGGACTTTTTTTACCATGGCCGAGCTTTGAGCGTAGCATAAAAGATGTAATTACATCAAAGGCATTCTCGCCAAAATCGAACAGGTCGCCGTGTAGTGCAGTCCAAGGGGGGAGCACCCCATAAGCGCTTAAGAGTTTGGGTCTGGCAATCGACGTGTTCCAGAACGCCGTTCGGAGCGGAATGCTTGCTGCGTGTCAGGATTCACAGCGGTGACATTGGCATGGTTCACCCATGGCCGCCGGATTGGTCCGCCACCGTTCTGGCTAATGTCGATCTGAATTCCTGGGCCGAGAGAATGCTCAATCCCATGGCGGTAGTAAGTAATGCATAGAGTGCGACTATGCAGTTCATTTATGTAAGGTCTCCAATAATTAAAAGTGGGGAGTGTAACTACTACAAAATAGTTATTCAGGCCAAAATTATTGTTAGAAGTATGTAAGCGAGGCCGGATTGTTTGTTGGAAAACTAAGCAACCTTTACAAAGCTAGCAATTGCTTGTTTAGTTTCGATGAGAAAAGTGGTTAACGTCCTGTAAGCACACGTTTGCATTAGATGGCGGAGCGGATTGCAAAGCCTCTCATATGTCATTGAATTGTTACTTATACGTGCTACTCTACTCGACAGTCTGGTTAGAGCTTTACCCGCGGGCAAATACACCCAGGTACCCGGATGACAGACAGCGCGGCGAAGTAAAGAACTATTTCATGTTTGACGATCAATTAGACCGGCGGGATTTTTTCAAGCGGACGAGCGGGATCACCGCTGGAGTGGCACTAGCGGGGAAGACGGTGCAAGCTGCTCAAGCTTCCGATGCGCCAGCGAAGGCAGCGGGGCGCGTGATTGGCGCGAATGACCGGATTCAAATTGGCTTGATCGGCTGCGGCAGTCGGGCCACCTTTGACGCGGCGGCCTTTACCAAGTATGGACAGGATCACAATGCCTGCCAGCTTGTGGCGGTAGCGGACGTTTACGAGAAACGTAAGCGCCGCTTAGCGGAAAAATACAACGTGAAGGGCTTCCTGGATTACCGCGAGGTGATCGCCATGAAGGAAGTGGATGCCGTTGTGATTGCGATTCCAGACCACTGGCACGCGCAAGCCGCCTTGGATGCGATGCACGCGGGCAAAGATGTTTACGTGGAAAAACCAATGTGCCACACCAATGAAGAGGTGCGGCAAATGGTGAACACGGTGCGCGAGACCGGGCGCGTGCTGCAGGTAGGCTCACAGACGACTTCCGCCGATCAGTGGTGGAAGGCGAAAAAGGCCATCGCCGATGGAATGATCGGCAAGATGATCATGAGTCAAGGCTCCTATCACCGTAATTCGATTGAAGGCGAGTGGAACTGGCCGATGGATGCCGGCGCCGGCCCGGATGCTAAAGGCGAGGATTATATCGATTGGAAGATGTGGCTGGGTTCCGCGCCCCAGCGTCCTTTTGATGCGGACCGCTACTTTCGCTTCCGTAAATATTGGGATTACTCTGGCGGCATTGCGACGGATTTGTTCTTCCACGTTGTGGCGCCGATGAATATTTGCTGGCCTCGGCCGCAATATCCCACCAAGGTGATGGCTTCGGGCGGCATCTATGCGTTTCACGATAGCCGTGAAGTGCCGGATACATTCCACTTGCTGGCGGAATATGCCGAAGGGCATTCGCTGGTATTGAGTTCTACCTTGGGCAATTCCCAGCACATCCCCGGATTGATTCGCGGCCATGAAGGCACGCTAATCATGGTGGAAGATGGCAAATTCGAACGCTATACGGAAAACCTGATTGTGCGGCCTGACTTGGCGCGGCGCAAACCCTTCCCTGATTATAAATTCGGCACGGAAGAGATTAAGATTCCGGTGGACCGCGCCGACATGATGGCGCTGCATATTGGCAATTTCTTGGATTGCGTACGCTCGCGCCAGAAGCCGCACCTGGATGTGGAAACCGCCGCGCATGCGCAGATCTTGATTAATCTGGCCGTGGAATCCTACCGCTCGGGACGGGTGAGATATTGGGACGAAGCCAATTGGCGTTCGAGCGACACCCCGGTGCAATCCTAATGATGCTGCGCTCTTTTTTAATCATTGCCGTGTTGGCGGTTTGCGCTTCAGCGCAAGTCCGCCTCAACGAAATTCAGATCATCGGCAGCCATAACAGCTACCATTCAGGGCTGGACCCCAGCAATATGGACCTGTTGAAAAAGCAGAATCCCAAGGCGGCGGATGCTTTGGATTACCGCCATCCAGCACTCGAAACGCAATTGAACGACGGCGTGCGCCAACTGGAACTGGATGTCTTCGGAGACGCCCAGGGTGGCTTATTTGCGCACCCGATGTATCCGGACCTGGTGGTGAAGGCAGGCCTACCGGCTGATCCGCCGTTTAATACGGATCATGTCATGGATAAGCCTGGTTTTAAAGTGCTGCACGTGCAAGATTTGGATTACCGGAGTAACTGCGAGCCGTTCACGCAGTGCCTCGCGATTCTACGGACCTGGTCTCAGGCGCATCCCAAACATCTGCCGCTGTTCATTCTGGTGGAAAACAAAGGCGGCCGGCCGAACGCGAAAATGACGCAGCCCGAAGAGATCACGGCGGCGACGTTTGAGGCATTGGATGCCGAAGTCCGTTCCGTATTCGCGCCTTCGGAGCTGATCGTTCCCGACGATGTGCGAGGAACATATGCCACTTTGGAAGAGGCTGTGTTAGCGCACGCCTGGCCCACGCTGGATCAATCCCGTGGCAAGGTGATGTTCTTATTGGATCAGCGCCGGGTCACCCCGATCTATACACAAGGGCATCCTTCGCTGAAAGGCCGGGTGTTCTTTACGAACTCGGCGCCGGGAACGCCAGAATCGGCGTTTGTGGAGATGAATAATCCCACGGATACAATACAGATTCAGGAACTGGTTCGCAAGGGGTATTTGATCCGCACAATGACAGATCCGGGTCCGCAAGGCGTGCGCGATAACGTAACGTCGCGGCGGGATGCCGCCATCGTCAGCGGGTCGCAAATCTTGAGCACGGATTATCCGTATAACGAAAGCGCTGCTTCGCATTACGCAGTCAGCTTTGATGACGCTAACATTCACTGCAATCCGGTGTTAAAGCCCGCCGGATGCGATGCCGCTCAATTGCGCGATCAGCGGCGCTAAACGAGGGGCTCAAACGGCAAACTGCCGGTATGAGTGCGGGCTTCCGTTCAGGCCGCTGGTTAGCGGGAGTGCAAGCGGGAATCGCGATTGCACTCGCCACGGTACTGGTCTTCTCATCACGAGCGCTCACCTCATTACGACTGGGACCAATTTCGAGACATCGCATGTGGCGTTGACATCGCATGTGGCGTTGATGAGGTTGCAGCCGCGTTTGGTCAACTACCCGCCTGAAAAAGCGCAACGCTATTTGCGAAGCGTAATAGCAGGGTTGGATGCTATGCCGGGTGTCGAGTCTGCCAGCATGGTTGCTCCTGGAGCGGTGCTTGTAGGCGACGCCGCGCGGGTGTCGTTGCCAGGATGGCCGGATGCGCAAGCAATCACAGCAAGCTATACAGAGGCCGGCCCCCTTTACTTCTCAACTTTGCGGATTCCCGTGCTGCGCGGCCGCGAGTTCAACAACCACGACACACTACATGCGTCGCCCGTTGCGGTCGTCAGCGAGTCCTAGCACGGCAGTTCTGGCCCGGTGAAGCAGTCGTCGGTTCTACAGTGATCGTGAATCAACAACCGCGCCAGATCGTTGGCGTTGTGGCGAACATTCCGTTGCAAAGCCGGAGCGAGCCTCAGCAGCCATATGTGCACGTACCGTTCTGGCAGAATCCGATGTAAGTAGATGCACGCTTGTGCATACGCGTAAAGGGTGATCCTGCGGCCATGATTCCGTTGTTAGCTCGTGAAGCGATCCGAGTAAATTCTAATGTCCCCATCGCGGAAACGATTCCTCTCTCCGTTCAGATAGGCGGTCTCATAAGCCCGCTTCGGATTACGGCGAGCTTTGTATTATACGCGGCGGCACTGGCGCTTCTGCTGAGCGGACTTGGAATTTACGGCGCGCTGACATTCTCGGTATCTCGCCGCACGAAAGAGATCGGAATCCGTGTCGCTGTGGGCGCAAAATCCATCCACTGAAGTACTTGCAATGATTATGCGCGAAGGCATGACGGTGGTCTTGTTTGGAGCGGTAATCGGCATCGTGCTGGCTGCCGCCGGTACTGGCGTTATCCGGCATCTGCTGTACGGGTCGAGCTCCGGTGACCTTCGTATCTACGCCCCCGCCGCGCTACTCCTCGCGGGGATCGGTCTGCTCGCTTGCTGGATTCCGGCGCGCCGTGCCGCTTCGCTTGACCCTCTAGCCGCGCTCAGAGAAGAATAATCCTACCGTACCCCGCTCATAGGCTTCTCCGGCATCTTCTCGCTCGGACTCGTCTCCCCATGAAACATCCGCGTAATCTCGCCCGCTAATCGCAAATACCAATCGCTAGGCAAATCCGCCCCATCCGCATCCAGCGTCAACCAATACCCCTGGTCCGGAGCATCCCGCCGTTTCGCCGCCGCCTTGAAAATCGCCGTCCCCTCATTTACCTCATCGAACATTGCAATCTTCAACACCGTCGCGCCGGCCACCTTGGCGTTATACGCCTGCCGCCACAAAAACTCGCCTCGGTTTCTCGGTATGCGATTCTCCTCTGATTCCCGTTTCAAGTTATGCCACGAAAACCCGGGAAAAATCACCGGCATATAAATCTGATGATTCCGCGCCGCCAATGCCAAATCCGGCGTCAGCATGTCCTCTTTCCAACGGTCCGCGCTTGCCGTGTCTTTGTAGCGCCCCACTGTCCACGGCTGCACCACGTCCATCATCTTGAATATGTCCGCCCAATCCGCTTCTTTGCGGGCATCGTTTTGTAAAACACGCCAACGCGAAGGAGTACCGCCCATGTAAGTCACCTGGTACTTCGCAGGAGCCTTCGATTGGAACCACGTAATCAATTCCTTCGCCGTTGCGGCATCCGCCGGTGGATGGCCGGGCTCATTTAATCCCATGCCCCATACCGAAACCACCGGCTTGCCATTGTGCCGTTGGTAATTCGGATGTGACGTCACGTGTAAGTCATCCACCAAATACTTCCAATCGTCTTCAATAGTCTGCGCGAACGTATCCGGCTTGCCGCCCGAAATATCGTATTCAATCGCGAACGTCCGGCCTGATGCTTCCGCTCCCGCCATCACATTCTTCAGCACCACATCGCCGGTCGCCCGCTTATCCGCCGCGCTGCCCACAAAACGCTGCACCAGCACGCCGTCCAGCCCGTACTCCTTCATCCACTGGAAATGCCGCATCACCGTCTTCCGGTTCCACGCCGAATAAAGATACGCCGGCTTCCCGCCAATCGTCATGCCCGGCACGGCGCAGCGCTCGTCCGCATCCAACTCGCGCAAATCCGGATACAAATCAACCGTCAACGTATCCGCCGCCGGCACGCCTCGCGACCAACTCCGCCAGTTATTATGCGGCGACCCATCTCCGGGGCAATTGAACCAGCCTTGATAACCTAGCAGCACTTTATTATTGAGCGTCGCCGGATCCACTCGATCCGCGCCCTGCAACAACGCGCAGCCCATCGCCAACGCGACCAATAAACCTCTCAACGTCAAGGCTTCACTACCGTCCCGTCAATCGTCCGATCCGTCTTATAAGCCCCGCCATCCCGAATCGGCCCCATGGGATTTTTCGCCGCGAGCTCTTCGTTAATATCAATTCCCAACCCTGGCTTGCCGCTGCCGTACAAATATCCTTTGCGAATTTCTCCAATGCCCGGAAACATCTCATGCACTGCGGGCGGAAAATGATTCTCTTCCTGAATGCCGAACGCCGTGCTGGAAAGGTCGACGTGATAGCTGGCCATCTGGTTCACCGGATCGTTCTCGCCGCCTTCCTGAAACGCCGTCTTCACGCCGAATAATTCGCACAGCGTCACCAGCTTGCGTATCGGCGTAATGCCACCCGTTGCGGCCACGCGGCAGCGAATAAAATCAATCAGCCGCTCCGTAATCAGCGGAATCACTTCAAATGGATGCGAAAATACCTCGCCAATCGCCTGCGGCGTGGAACAGATCTGCCGGATGTTCCGGTAGTAGCTAATCTGCTCCGGGGGCAGCACATCTTCCACAAAGAACATCTGGTACGGCTGCAAGCGCCGCGACAGCTCCACCGCGTTCATGCCGCTCATATGCGAATGAACATCATGCAGCAGCTTGGGCTCAAAGCCGGCCTTCGCGCGAAGATACTCAAACACCGGCGGAATCGTGTCTATATATAACTGCTCGTCAAACGCGGGCCCTTGATAGCCGCCCTCCGCCCGATTGCCCTCGCGCTTCGTAATAAAGCCGCCGCCTCCATATCCGCCCTCGCCGTATTGAATGCGCACGTGACGAAATCCATTCGCCATCGACTTCTGCAGCGTATCCAGGCATGCTTCTTTGGTCTTGCCGCCTTGATGATCGTAAACCGCCACCGCGTCATGCGCCTTACCGCCCAGCAGGTCATATACCGGCATGCCGGCGCGCTTCCCTTTGATATCCCACAGCGCCATGTCCATCGCGGCCAGCACATTATTGTTCACCGGCCCATTGCGCCAATACGTCCGCATCTGCGCCGATTGCCACAAATCTTCAATGCGATCCGGATCTTTCCCGATCAACCACGGCTTCAAATGATCTTCCAGCGCGGCAATCACTGCCATCACCTGATACTGATCGTTCGCTGACCCAATGCCGTAAAGGCCCGGCTCGCTCGTAATAATCTTCAGAAACACCCATTTATATCTGGCGCCCCCGCTCGTGGTGATGACCTTTACATCTTTAATCGTTAACGGAGGCAGGCCGTTTGTTCGTTTGGCCGCTTCTTGTGCCGCCGCTACTGGAACCAGTGGCGCAGCCAGCAGCGCCGTCTTCAACACATCTCGTCTATTCATGATTTTGGTATTCAAGCCGCCGGCGTCTTCGGTTCGTTGTTCACGATAATCGCCCGTTCGCCGATCCCATTCACAATATCCAAGCCGTTGACGCCGTTGTTCTCGCTGACAATCGCATGCTTCAATCCTTCCTTCAGCACCACATGCGGTTCCTTGCCGCGCGACCGGAAGGAACAACCACGCACCTGTAGTTTGCCGCCATCCGCTTCCACCAGCGAAACCTCTGGCAGCATCCCGGTTGCTGAACGTCCTGAAATTTCGATGAAGCAATCGTTAAGCGAGACCGCGCCCTGCCCATGCGAAAGCACGCACTGCCGCGCCGGTCCCCAGAACGCGCAATTCACCAGCCGCACTGAGCCGGTACAAGTGGCCTC
The DNA here is from genome assembly GCA_036488895.1 of Bryobacteraceae bacterium. GTDB lineage: Bacteria > Acidobacteriota > Terriglobia > Bryobacterales > Bryobacteraceae > Bog-105. The sequence continues at coordinate 66,152 of DASXGT010000084.1, forward strand.
AATCACCACCTGGGTCCGCTCATCTCCGTGCATGGAGACGAACTCGCCGTTGGTAATCAGCAGCCCCATGCCTTGAATGCCTTCCACCGAAACACAGCGCTGTGCCGCATCCGCGCCAATGCCTGAAAACTGCCCGTTGCAAAGTCCTGCCGGAGTTCGAATGAAGCGGTACCCCACTTTCACTGGAAACACGAACGTATTGGTGACATACTCCCAATCTGTGCGCCCGAACACGAACGCTTCCAGGTTCTTCCACATGTACTCGTACACGGCCTTGCGATTGCCATCCACCTCCTTGGCCATCCAGATGTCGCAATGCCACTGAATATTTTCCACGCGCCCAATATCCGTGGTGTGATCCACCAGCAGCCCGCGCCGCAGCACGCAGCCCACCACGCTGCGGATGCGATGCCGGCCATTATTTTCAGGACCCACGCGAATCCCGTTGTAACTGTTCACCAGCGTGACGTTCTCTACCGTGTTATCCAGTCCTTGTAAGTGAAACGTCCACGCATAAGGATGAATCTCAGTGGCCTTTTGCTCGGGATAGTAAACTGTCAGGCCGCGAACCATGCCGCCGCTGCCCATCTCGAAAAGCGCCGGAGCCTCCTCCTGATCCCGGCCGCCCGTAGCCAGAATCACCGTACCTGTCAACGGCGCGGGCCAGCGCGGTGAATCATGCACGCCTTCCAGGCACACGCCCGGCGGAATGCGCAGGCTGCCCGCTACCAGATACTTTGCCGCGGGCAGTCGTATCGTTCCTCCGGTTACGACTGCCGCGTCCATCACTTTCTGAATGGCTGCGGTATCGTCTGTGCGGCCATCGCCCTTCACGCCAAAGCCGGTTAGATCAAGCGTGCTTGTCTGCGCCGCTACCTCCGGAAGCAACGGCGCCCCGATGAGCGCCGTCTTCAACACTGCCCTTCTATTCATAAAGCAAATTCGAATTTTCAGCTAAAACGCCAGCCGCAACCCCAACTGCACAACGCGCCCGCCTGCGGCCGCCGTGATTTGTCCGAAATTTGTCGCCGTGAGAGTCCCCTGCGGCGCGTTAAAATTCACCTTATTAGTGGAATTGAACATCTCCGCGCGAAACTGTAAGCTCATTTTTTCTGTAATGGGCTGATAGCGGCTCAATCCAAGATCTAAGTTGACGAGCCCCGGGTTTCGCAGATTCGGCTCCGTGCGCGAATCCGTTCCCAAGGTATAAAGTGGCGCCGCCGCAAACGCCGACGTGTTGAACCACTTAGCAATCGACTGCCCTGAGGCGAGGTTCGGATTAGACAAGCGGTTCGCGTACGACGATATGCCCGGAAGGTTGGTATTATTTGGTCCGGAGATGACGACTGGTTGTCCATTCTCTAGCGTCAAGATGCCGCTCACCTGCCAGTTGCCCACCACTTTTCCTACCACGCCTTGGCTTGCCCAGCGCTTGTCTTTGCCTACCGGCAGTTCGTAAACAAAATTCATCACGAAAATCTGCGAACGGTCGAGATCCGAAAGCGATCGTGAAGCCTGAAAATTATAAGGATTGTTGGCGCTTGACCGCCCAGCGAATCGCTCTGGCACGTCATCGATCAACTTACTGAACGTATAACTGGCCTGAAACAAGAGGCCATGCCCAAAGCGCTTGTCCGCTCGTAGCGTCAAGCCGTGATAAATTGAATCCCCCACCGAATCGCGGATATCGGTAATGCCCGTGTACTGCGGATACGGAAGCAGTAAGCTCGACATTCGAATCGTCGGCGTGCTCAAACTGCCGCTGGTGATCTTCCCGTAGAAGGGATTCGCCACCAAGGTGTTAAGCTGCGAGCCCAGTGACAGATATTGCGGGTTTGCGGCATCAACGTTGGTGTTCGCCCAGATGTGTTCGCCTCGGCTTCCTAGGTACGCAGCTTCCACCAACAAATCGCCGAAAATAGTCCTTTGAATGGCGGCATTCCACTGTTGGTTGACCGGCGTGGCCCAACTCGGCAGCACCGCGCCAATGCCGTTACCGATGAGCGTATTGGGAAACGCCAGCAATCCCGAAAGGAACGGGTTGGCGAGCGATGTACCGGCGGGAGGTGTATTCGGCGCAGCCACTGGCGGCCCTAAAAACACTGGAGTTGACGCCTCAGAACCGCTGCCAAGATCTCCTGGGCTCGCCCCGATGCCGCCGCTGCCCGGCAGGTAAAACAACCCATACCCCGCGCGAAACACCGTGTTCGGTGCGAACGTCCAGGCCAAACCGACGCGCGGTGCAATATCGGTCTGATTCGGAATGCTTTGGTACCGGTGGTTGCTATTGGTGAAGCTCAATACCCCAGGCAGTCCGGTGATTGGGTCCGTAGTGGTCGGGGTGAAATACGCCAGATGATTGTAACGTTCGTTAAATGGGGTTTGGTATTCCCAACGCACTCCCAGGTTCACCGTTAAATTCCGTGCTATCTTCCAATCGTCCTGAATGTAGACGTTATAGCTTCTCTGTGAAGAGGCGAGCGATGGCCCCACTGTGAAACTTCCACCAGTAGGCGCGCCCAGCAGCAGCGTGGCTAATCCGTACCCCGCGTTGGCGCTTGCCGTGGCGGGATTTGGCCCTTGTGTATACGCGCGGGTAAAACCAAAATCTCCAGAAGGGTAATCCGGCCTGAATATATTGAACGCCAGGAAAAGATAATCGAAGCCCATCTTCACCGTATGCTTGCCTTCCAGCCAAGTCACATGCGCCTGTGCTTCCGGCGTGTTCTCAGCGTCCGTATAGTGTGAGGCGCGGCTGGGGCCCAGCTGGGTGAAATCGGTAACGTCGAATTCAGGGAAAAGCGCATCTAGCGATGCGTTCTTTAAATAAGCCGGCAACCCCAACTTTGTGACGTCGAATCCGCTGCTCCGCGGTTCGCACGTATTCAGTTGCCGGGTGTAGCTCACCCGGAATTCGCCAATCAGATTGGGCCGGAAGGTCGCCGTGTCGCTGAGCGCCGCCACCCAGGGCGTGGAATTCGAATTACCTTCGTTGCAGTTTGTTCCCTCTCCGGGAAATGCCAGTCCCGTGTAGCCGGGCGTGTTGGCGGGGCTGTAGGTAATGCCGTATCGAAAGAACAGCTTGTTCAGATTACCGATGTTCTGATCCAGCCGTCCGTAGTATTTGGTATTCGTGCTAGCCCGGGTCTCCGAAACCGCATAGTTGTTGCTTATGCCCGTCAGGTTCGGCATGGGGTAGTACGTCAACAAATTCGCCGTGATCGGATTGATGCGGCTCGCGGGTATCATGTTATTCGGAAATTGGCTTCGGATGTAATTGCCCGGGTTTGCTGGATCGGGTACGGTCGTCGCCGGATCATAGATCTTGATCTGGCCGCTGGAGTTGGAGGTTTGCGAGAAATCGCCAGTACGCTGCTGCGCTGTCGGAACTGTATTTAAAAGATTATCCGGGCTCCGGTCACGGATCTGCTCAAAATTAAAGAAGAAGAAAGTCTTGTTTTTTCCGTTGTAGACTTTGGGGATATAGACCGGTCCTCCCAGCGCGACACCGTATTCGTTATGGCGAACGGGGTTACGCGGCAGGTTGGTCGCGTTGTTGGTCCAGCCGTTGGCATTCAGCAAGTTGTTGCGGAAGAATTCATAGGCGCTTCCATGAATTTCGTTGGTGCCGCTGCGCCCGGCGGCCGTTAGAATTCCTCCTCCTGACCGGCCATATTCCGCCGAGAAATTGTTCGTAATGACCCGAAACTCCGAGACCGTTTCCAGCGGCGGCGTATAAACGATGTCGTTGGTTGAGGTGTTGCGTGTTTCCTGGCCATCAAACAAAACGCCGCTGGTATTAGACCGGCCGCCGCTCACGATTGGGCCCGTGCCGGAGTTTCCTGTGGGCGTAACGCCCGGAGCCAGCGTCAGCAGAGCGTATGGATTCCGCCCGTTCAGGGGAAGTTGTGTGATCTGCCGGCTAGACACTACATTCCCTTGTGAGGATGACTGCGAATCGATCAACACGGCGTTCGCGGCCACGGTCACTTCCTGACGGACAGTTCCAGGCTTCAGGCTCAGGTTAATGGTGGCGATGGATCCAACGCGCAGCGAAACGCCGGTCACACGCTCCAGCGAGAAACCTGGCTTTTCAGCCGTAACCGAATAGTTGCCGTGAGCCAGAAACGGAAACGTATAGTTTCCCTGGTTGTTGGTTTCGGCGACACCCGTTGTCTGGGTGTCGTCGTTAGTGACGGTTACTTTCGCGCCTGCGACGGTCGCGCCTGATTGGTCGGTAACTAGTCCCGTTATGGTTCCTTGTTCCGTTTGCGCGAAACAAAGCGAAGCAACCGTGGCAAAAAACGCCGCGGCGGCAAATGTTGCAGCCAGCTTATGTGACATCCCTTTGACTCTCCTTGTGAGGCTGGCTCAACATAACCCGGAAAAGCGCCCGCAACAAGGCTAGAAGAACGTTCGTAACGGTTGCCTAACGTCCTCAAAACGTGCGTGATATGCTCCTTCTCAGTCAGGGGGGCGGTTCATGTCGGCAAAAGTGAATCAAATCGACCAGATGGCTGCGGTAATGGAAATGACGCCCAACGCCGCGCTCTTCAAAGTGCACATCCGGCAAATTACCGAAAGCCCAGCCTTCCGGGGGAGCCGCCGAAGCCAGGAGTTTTTGCAGTTCATTGTGGAGCGGGCCCTAGACGGCCGCTTCGACGAATTGAAAGAACGCGCCCTGGGCGTAGAGTTGTTTGGAAGAGAGCCTGCTTATGACACTGGAGAAGATTCCATTGTCCGCGTTACCGCCTGCGACGTTCGCAAGCGCCTGACCCAGTTCTACTCTGACTCCGGACACGATGCGGGTGTCCGCGTGGAGCTTCATCCTGGCTCCTACATTCCCGATTTTCACAACGCGCCGCTATTAAGTGAACCGGAAGAACTGCCAACGCTGCCCTCCTTGCCGCCGGCGCAGCCCCGCTCTCAATGGCTGACCTGGGTTTTTCTGGGACTTCTTACGCTGGGCTTGACGGTGGACCTGGTTGAACACTTCAGAGGGCAGCGCCAGTCTGTTTCGGCGCATATCGTGCCGCCGCAAATCCTGCCCTGGTCTGCGCTCAGTCTTCCGAACCGCCAGATACGCGTCATTCTTTGCGATCCCGATATCGTCAGTCTTCAGCGCCTGCTGAATTATTCGGTGTCGCTATCTGATTACGCCAATCAGCATTATTGGCCCACCCCAATAAAACCGGAAGCGCTGCCGGTCATGCAGGTCATCTCGTTTCGCGGCGCCAACGTAGCTGCCGTGGATGTAGGTATCGCCCTCAGCATTGCCAAAAAATTAACCGTGACCACGCAAACCGCCCGCAGCGTGCGCCTGGCGGACTTCAAAACCGACGACAGTTTTATCCTGCTGGGTAGTCCGCGCTCCAATCCCTGGACTGAGTTATTCCAGGATCAATTGGATTTTAACTTCAAGTTTGACTTAACCCGGAAATCCGAATATATCCTCAACAAGCATCCGCATGCCGGAGAATCGTCCGCCTACGTACCCACCACCGAAGGCTGGGGCACGGGCGAAGCCTATGCCCTGGTGGCGTTAGTCGGCAATCCCAATCAGGCCGGCCAAGTGCTTCTCATCGGCGGCTCCACGGCCGAAGCCACCGAAGCCGCCGGGAAATTAACGGCAAACCCGGAACAGTTTTCCGGCATCTTGAAAAGCCATGGAATAAATCCGTTGGGCTCTCCAGGTCATTTTGAGATTCTGTTGCGAGTCTCCACGATGGCCGGCTCCTCCAACACCTTTGACGTCGTCGCTGTTCATTCCTTATCGTGAACCATCTGTATCAACGCCACTAACGCCGGCATCACCATCGTAAAGACGGCTATCAGTTGCAGTTCCGCTATATGTCTCGGCGTCGTGTAGGAAAGGCCGTAGACTCCGTACACCACAACCGGCATTACGGCAAAGCTGTTCTTGGCTTTGGCAGCCCATTTCTCCAGCAGCAAACCCGCTCCCATATAAATCCAAAACGTCGTGAGTATCCAGCCGAAGTAATTCTGAAAAGGCACGCCGAAATATTCGCCGCCCTGTTCCCACGTCCAATTGCCGGCCGCCGCCATGCCGGGGTCCATCACTGTATCCCACGCAGTCATCACCATGGCCGCAACCAAGGCGAGCGCCGCCAATCCTCCTACTGAGTGCGCTTCCACTCCTTTCAGCACCGCCCGCGCAACCACCCAGGAAGGATAGATCATCATGAACCACGCCAACGGAATCAGCACCGGCACGTGTCCCAGCTTGAGGCCCAGCATATCGCTGTAATGGTATGGCCCATAAATCCACCCTGTTCGTACGCCGATCTCCTCAAGCAAATAGGAAACGACAGCCGTGAGCGCGAAAAAAAGTCCCATCCTTTTCCAACCCGCGCACGCCGCGCAATGCACCACCGCGAACAGCACAAACACCAGCGTGAATCCGATGTTTCCCAGGCTTGGCAGCGTCACCCAATGCCGTAGACCCCCCGCAAGAATCAAATACAACACCGCTGCAAATAGCATCCAGGTAACCCCGGCAAGCGCTCGTGACATATAGCTATAATCCCGCAGTAATCCATTCTGAGCCGTGACCGTGAGGGAGCGGCAACGTATCACCGGTATTACGCTTTCCTTGCGGCAACCGCTAGGCGAGCAGTTTCATTCAGCCCGAAACGCTTCCACCGGATCAATCCTTGCCGCTCGCAGCGCGGGAATAGAACTCGCCGCCAGCGCAACTGCGGCAAGAATGCCCGCGACAATACCAAACGTAGCTGGATCAAGCGCGCTAACGCCATAAATAAGACTCGTCATAAACCGTGTAAGTCCGAGCGCGGCCGCAAGGCCAATCACAATACCGGCAACCGAAAGTGCAAGACCCTGTCGCAGCACGTAGCCCGTGATCGCCTGGGGCTCCGCACCCAGGGCCATGCGTATGCCAATCTCGCGTGTACGCAATGTCACCGTGTACGCCAGCACGCTATAGATACCCATGGCAGCCAGCAAAACCGCTGCAACCGCAAAACTCAGCATCACAATTAAATTAAACCGGCGTGGAGCCGACCATTCCCGCAGCGCCGTTTCTTCGCTCACCACATCTGTCACCGGCAAATCCCGGTCGATATTCCACACCTGTTGCTTGACCGCATTCGCCAATGCCAGCGGATCGCCATGCGTACGCGCCACCGCCAGAAAATCTTTCAAATGATGGCCCGGCAAATAAAGCTCCGCGCCTTGTTGATTATCCGGTCCCATCTGATGTTCGTTCGCCACCACGCCCACGATTCGGAACGCCGTATTCGTACCCTTTTCGTTCGCGAAAGTAACCAGCTTGCCCAGCGCATCTTCCCGCGCAAAGTACGTCGTGCGAAACGCTTGATTAACCACCGCCACGTTAGGATCGTCTGACGACGCTTCTTCCCGTGTAAAGGTGCGTCCATTCAACACGCGCATGCGCAGCGTTTCAAAATAGCCGTCACTCACGCGCGCCCAATCAGTAACCGGCAGGCTGTCTTTCGCATGCACCTGGCCCGGAATCTCAAAGCTGGATTGCGAAACAGACCTCATCGGAAGCGCCGTGGTTAATGCGGCCGTTTCCACCCCGCTCACTTCCCGTATGGAGGCAAGCAAGCGGTTGTTAAAGGACGAGATTTTCTCAGGAGCGGAATAAGTGAGACCAGGGAGCGTCAGCTTCATCACCAACAGATGATCGATCTGGAATCCGAGATCAACCTTCATGATCCTGCTGAGACTCCGAATCATCAGTCCTGCTCCGATCACCAACACCACCGAAAGCGCGGTTTCCGCCACCACCAGCGCGCCGCGCAAACGATTGGAGGAGCCCGCCACGCTACGGCTGCTGCGGCTCAACACTTCATTGATGTCTTTCCTCCAAGCATGAAAAGCCGGGACCAAGCCGAAAAGAATCCCGGCGGCAACCGCGATCCCGGCCGTGAAAACAAGCACGGTGCGGTCAATCCGCAGCTCGTGCAGAGCGAATTGATCGGTCGGCGCGATAGCGGAAAGAGCGCGTAGCGCCCCGAGAGAAAGCAGCAGGCCCAGTATTGCCGCTGAAATGCTAAGCAGCAAACTTTCAGTCAGGGTTTGCCGGAAAAGACGCAACCCGCTGGCGCCGATGGCCGAGCGAACCGCCATCTCTTTGTCGCGATCCACGGCCCGGCTCAGCAGCAGGTTGCCCGCATTGGCGCAAGCTATGAGGAGCACGAACCCCACCGCAATCTGAAGCACCAGTACAGCGTGCCGCAGAGCGGGATTTGTACTCGCTTCCATAAGCGTGATGGCATTGATGCCAAACCCGCCTTCTTCCAGATCGGTCTTCGCCAGCCTGCGCTCAATCACCTGCAACTCGGCGCGTGCGGCCGCGAGCGAGACCCCTTCTTTTAATCGTCCAAAGACAAACAAGCTGGATGTCCCGTCATCTTTCATTCCTGGATGAATGTTGAGCGCCGTCCAGAGTTTTGGCTTCTTTTGTTCCATGCCGCCCCAGATGGCGAAAGATGCGGCGGTAGGTGGCAAAACGCCGGCAACAACAAACGGTTTTCCATCAGCGATGATGGTAGACCCCAGAATATGCGGGTCGCGATTGAACCGGCTTTGATAAATCTCGTCGCTCAGAATCGCCACCTGCCCTTGACCGCCCTGCATCTCACCGGCTGAAAAATTGCGCCCCATCTGCGGACGAATGCCGAGCAAAGGAAATAGCTCGGCGGTGGCCGCGCCGCATTCCACCTCCTCCGGCTTCCGCTCTTTGCGATTCGGATCGGTAAGCGTCACGCTCGAACTCCGCCAAGCCGCCAAGCTCTCAAACGAACGCGCCTGTTCTTTCCAAGCGCGATAATTTTGCGGCCGCACGGGCATCTGGTTGGCGAAGAAGAGAGTCAACGATGAATTCTTCTCCCACAGCGTCAGGACCCGTTCTGGATCTTTCCATTTGCTCAATGACAAAGGATTCAGCAAAACAGCATTAACAACACTGAAGATGACCGTATTCGCGCCAATCCCCAGCGCCAGCGTAAACAGGATCGCAATCACAAAACCAGGCCGCCGCCCAAACCCATGCAGCGCGTACCTGATATCCCGCCCAAGAGTCTCCATAACTGCGTTCAATATATACGAAATAGCAATGAATTCTGTCGATGTCGCGCTCGACGGCCGGACAATGGTGATGAGATCTGCCGTGGCCAGCGAAACATACTCTCAGACCGCGTTAGTCGCGGGCGCCACCGGTTACCTGGGCCGCCATATCGTCGACGAGCTAAAGCAGCGAGGTCTGCGCGTCCGCGCGCTCGTCAGGCGCCCCGAACAACGCACGGCGCTACAAGGCGTGGCGGACGAACTCCACTTGGGCCAGGTCACGGACCCAGCTAGCTTGCATGGCATCGCCCGCGGCGTCGATATGGTCTTCTCTACCATCGGCATCACGCGCCAAAAGGACGGCCTTACTTACGAAGAAGTCGATTATCGCGGCAATTTAAATCTTCTGGATGAGGCTACCGCCTCGGGCGTCAGAAATTTTCTTTATGTCTCGGTTTTACACGGCCGAAACTTACGCCACACCCGGTTGGTTGCCGCGAAAGAACGCTTTGTCGATGCGTTAAACGCGTCTTCCATCGCCCACTGCGTGATGCGCCCTTCCGGTTTCTTCTCTGACATGGCGGAATTTCTAGCCATTGCCCGCAAAGGCCCCATCGTTCTGATCGGCAACGGTCAAGCACGGCTTAACCCCATCTCTGGGCGCGACCTCGCCCGTGTTTGCGTGGATGCCGCAATCGCCGGCCGCGCGGAGGTGGAAGCCGGCGGCCCCGCAGTCTATACCCAAAACGAAATAGCAAACTTGGCGTTTTCCGCTCTCCACAAGCGCGCGTCCATTTGGCATCTGCCCGGCTGGACGGGAAACGCCGCCAGCGCTGCGCTCCGCGCTCTGGTTCCCGTTCAAATCTGCGGCCCCATCGAATTCTTTCTAGCAGCCGCCACACAGGATGCGGCCGCGCCCTGTTACGGCAATGATCGCCTCGAAGATTTTTTCCGCGAAAAAGCTGGCTCTGCTATCGCCGCGCATCAGCCGGAGTAGCAGTCGGGTCCACCGCGGCGATCAACTCTGCGTGCAACATCTCCCCGGCCTCGCGCACCCGGGCAACCGAAAGCTCGCCCTGTTGATCGCTGTAAACCTGATCTTCCGCCTGCGTCGTGCGATGAATCTCATGCCGCCGGTAAGGCTCGCGCTCCATCAGCTGAGCCGACAGATCTTCTGGAAAAAAGATCTGCCCGGTATGTGCGGCATGTCCGGCCCGGTAAGTTCGCCCATCCGCCTGCCCACCCACGCGAACTTTAAAGTGAATGTGATTAGTCCGGCCCATATACACGCCTGGAAAAATGGTGCGAAACTCAACCACTCCCTCATCACCAGTCAACTGTACGCCGCGTAAAAAAGTAAGCTGATCGGTCGGTCGATTTTCATGGGGAGGCCCAAATGGACGCCCCATCCCATCCGGTGGAGGTCCCGGACGATTTCCCTCATGTGGTGGCGGCCCCATCGGGTTCTGCTTGGTAAACCCCGAGTAAAGGCCAAGCGCATCGCAATGCCATAAATCGACCGCAGCATGTGGAAGCGGCGTGCACGTGCGCGAATCCAGCACCACAATCCGGAGCGATAACGGCACGCCTGGCTTACCCTCTACGATGTCCCTGCGAAGAAGCTCATCGGCCACATAATACGGCCCCACTTCCTGTTCTGCGGCTAGCCGGCAAACCTCCGCCTTCCCGTCAAATCCAGATGCTCGCGCTGCGCGCTGTAGCTGGAAAGTCGTTGCCGCCGCGAGGCTAGTCGTCACGAATCGTCTGCGTGAAAAGAGGGAGTGTTCCGGCATATGTGTCCTTACCGCTCATGGACGACGCGAGCCATACCGGAGTTCCTGGTTCGAACAATTCTTAACAAGCCATGCAGTCTTGACAATGAAGCTATTGCGTGTCACGGTATTACGTAGAACGTAACACTAATGTCTGACCCAACACTTCTAGTTCTCACCAGCCTGGCCAACGGTGACAAGCACGGCTACGCCATGATGGAAGACATCCAAAGCTTCGCTGGAGTGCGCCTGGGAGCAGGAACACTCTACGGAGCAATCACCCGTCTCGAAGAGCGAGGCTGGATCCGTCCCATCGAATCAGACGACCGCCGCCGCCCCTACCAACTAACATCCGCCGGCCGGCAACACCTTCGCCAACAACTCGTCGCCCTCAACGAGCTAGTGAAGTCCGGGCTTCAGCGGCTAAAGCATGTATGAAACCTTCGCGCACATCATCTCCCGTCCCCGAAACTAAATTCCCGTATCAACGGCGGATTCTGCCCAAAATCGCTATAACGAATCCACTGGGGCCGCACAACAAAATATCGAATCTCTGCCCAACTCAAATGCGCCCGGCACTCCGGCCAAGCCTCAAAATAAATCTGTTGATACAACGCCAACTCAGGCGACAACCGTTCTAATTCTTTCGCCGCGCCCTCATATTGCACAGTCTGCTCGCCCTCCCAGCCCATCACGAACGAACACGCCGGCCTGCCGATCAAATTCCCATACTTCCGCGAGCTCTCCACCGTATCGAAAATAATCTCAAGCTGCGGCGTAACCGCAATCCCCACCAGTGCCGCCTGAGGCGATAATTCCTCGGACAAAGATCCCAGCACTCCAAGCCTGCATCTGGCCATAAACCTGTACAACTCCGCTTTTTGCCCTTCCTCAATTTGCCGGTCATCTATGAGGGAGCTACGTGTCAAGTCCGAAATTTTGACTCCTCACGGCGCCGCCGGCGCCGTTTTTTAGATACACTATCACCCAGCCGGATAGAGGATAGAGCAACGCTGGAGAGCGATTCGAGCGCTAATCCG
>DASXGT010000179.1:0-33027 GCA_036488895.1 Bryobacteraceae bacterium
CGTCCGAGTTCTTCGATCATGTCGAGACCGAAAACTTCGCCCTCACAGGCATGATGGAGAACATGCAGTCGAATTAATCCGGAGTAGAGATCCTTGTCTTCCACAGTTCCAGTTTTCGTTGACGAACTCTGATAATATCACCGCGAAACAAGATGACTGAGAGGTCAGATGGTAGGTTCTTCCATCCGCAGTTTCCGAATCGGCACGGTCGCCCGCCGCTAGCGATCCCTGCCCGGCACCATTAGCCGCGAACGGTTTCCAGCTTGCGTCTTTTACTCGCCCGAACCAGAAAGAAGACAAGAACGGCTATGCAAAGAATTGTGGCGATGCCGGCCAGCTTCAAAACGCTGTAAATGGCAACCGTATATTTCCCTGTCATTGGATCGTACGGGCAGCAGAACAAGAGCACGTCATCAACCACCGAGCCGATCTTATGCGCCGAGGCCTCAACCAGCGACAGACGCACGTCGGTGGGTGAATAATTGATGCCGTAAAAATAACGCGAGAGCCTGCCTTCCGGAGTCGCAACCATGATTCCAGCCGCATGCACGAACTGGTGCGTCAGATCGTCCCAGCGATAGCGGAACCCGACCGCGGACGCCAGCTTGCTGATAGCCTCCTGGTCGCCCGTCAAAAAGTGCCAGCCAGCCGCAAAGGATGGCTTCGTGAACAATTTGTCGTAGGTCGCTTTCTTGGCTGCGGCGACCGGAGGCTTTTCCGTGGGATCAATGCTGACGATCACAACGTTGTAATCTTGCGCGGACTTGAGGTCCACTCGTTCCAGCGAATGAACCATGTCGTTCAATGTGAGGCCGCAGAGACCAGGACATTTATAGTAGACCAGCGCCAATACCACCGGTTTGTCACCGAAGTAAGTGCGCAGCGGAACGGGCCGATCAGATTCGTCCCTGAAAACCAAATCGAGAGGGATCGGCGCATTCAGTTTCTGATCGATGCCGACGCCTTTTTTGCTGACTACGCGCGCATAGGGAGAACTGTGGGCCGGCAAACTCGACGGCAGTAACAAGAAGGAGAACGCCAGCAGCAATATTTTGCCGTACTCTCTGGCGCTGAACAGCTTTACTTTTTCCAACCCTTCCAGTTTACGCCGTTAGCTGTGGCGCAAGCCGCCCGGAAGGTGTTCTAGTGATGATGTCCAAAACCGTGACTATGGCTATGGCTTTCCCCGTCGGCATGCACATGCTCGTGCTCATGCACATGATCCGTGCCCATCTTGCAACCGCCGCTACCCGCCAAAACACACGGCACATGCTCAAACTGGATGGTGGTGTGATGGATGCCCAAGCCGCAGCACACGTCATTAATCCGCCGTAGAATGGCTTGGCTCTCGGATTGCGGCATATCATCCACCAGAACATGCGAACTCAACGCATGTGTATTAGAACCCAAGCTCCAAATATGCAAGTCGTGAACGTCCAAAACGCCCGTTACTTCGCCCAGCGCTGTGGTGACCCGGTCCAAATCCAGCCCGCGCGGCAACCCCTCCAGCAAAATATTCAGAGACTCCCGCACAATATCCCAAGCCGTGTAAACAATCAGGCAGCCTAGCGCCAGCGAAAGCAGCGGGTCCACATACGTCCAACCCGTATAGCGAATCACCACCGCGCCCACAATAATCGTCCCGGCGCCAATCGCGTCTCCCAACATGTGAATGAAGGCCGCGCGCACATTCAAGTCGCCCTTCTGGCCGCGATTCAATCCCAGCATAATCGCGCCATTCAGCACCAGCGCCGCCAAAGCGACCCAAAACATCATCCTGTCATCCACCGGCTGCGGGTGAATCAGTCTGCCGATCGCTTCCCAAAAAATCGCGATAGAGATGACAATCAAGGTGACAGCGTTAATAAAAGCGGCAATCACGCCGGCGCGTTGATAACCGAATGTTTTCGATTGGTCCGCCGGTCTGCCTTGCAGGTACAGGCCTATGGCCGCCAGCAGAAGCGCTAGGGCATCAGTGAAATTATGGCCCGCATCTGAAAGCAAGGCCAAGCTTCCGGAGCGAATCCCTGCAAAGACTTCAAAAGCAGTAAATCCTAAGGTCGCAACCAGCGACAGACGCAAAACCCAGCCCGTCGACGTCACATTGTGATGGTGGTGATGACCCAAACCGGTACCTCTCAGTACCAATTTTACGCTACTGCGGCGGTTGCTGGGGCTTCTCGCCGGGCCTATAAAGGCTTGGGATCTTTTTCTGTTCCTTTTTATCTTCTTCGGCCGCAGCCTCCGTGTGGCGGCCCTTCACTTCCTTGGCCGGCATCATGGCCTCGCGGTCTTTCTTTTCCTTGGCTTCTTCCGCCGTCAATTCGCCGCTTCGCTTATTCGAGTCCTCCATCGAAAGCTCGTGGCTATCCGAGGTGGTATCAATTGCTTCCGTCAGCAGAAATTTATAGCGGTCCAAGTCCTTCGGGTTGCTGTCCTGGATCTTGGTCAACGTCTCCAAAAAGCCCTTTTCAGCATTCAAAACCGCCAACGTCCCTTTGTCCAGCGGCTTGTGGTGCTTTAGCGCATCGTCTGAAACCGTGTCGATGGATTCAATAATGTGCGTGTAGTCATCCAGATAATTACGAACGAAAACGCTGCGGCCCGGTTTATCTTTCGCCAGGTAATTCTGTATCAAGTCGATACGCTGCCGGGCAAACCCCACGTACAGCGTCAAGCGCTCATTCGGATCCTGCGCTTCCCGGATCTGCGCCACTTCGTTCGGAGAAAGAAAATCACGGTCCTGCGCGCGGCACACGCAGGCGGCACACAGTAGCGCCGCTGCTAGCCGCACCTTCATTTCCTCATCACTCCGGCCAAAACCTTATCGTGAATCTCTTCCAGTTTGCGCGAGGTAAACTCGGCCCAGCCGCGCTCCTGTACGTTCACTTCTTCCTGCAAACTAGCCATCCGGCGCTGCAGGTAAGCCACCTTCAGTTCCGCTTTCTTGTAGAGCCGGGCCTTATTTAGAACTGCCAGGGAATCCACGCACGAATTCAGCGCGGACGTCATGTTCTCCAAAGCCGCGTCGCCCTTGTGAATCTCCCCTTTAGCGTAGAAATCGTGCGCCGTGTCAAACGACTCGGTCGCGAAATTGAGCGCCATTTCAGAGCGCTTCCCCGGATCGTGTTGCGACTGCAATTCCGTCAGAAACGACTGCGCGGAAAGGGAATAACTGATTGTTAGGAGTAGAGCCGCCAACTCCCAAACCCGAATCAACGTAACGAACGTCATCAACGATTTGCCTCCTTCTCAAGAATCCTGCTGCGTTGCCGCGCTTGGAACTCCTGGTCCGGGTACTTCCCCTGGGCCATTGCTAAAAAACGCTGGTAACTGGCCAGCGCCGGTTTTACCTGGTGCTGACGGTCCAGCACGATCGCGCGGAAAAAATAATCACCCGCAGTGTCCGCATTTAAATTATGCACCCGATCGAGGGCTGCTAGCGCCTGCGGATCCTGCTTACCTAGTACTAGTGCGGCGGCAGCTTCATTCCAAGCCTGCACGGAATCCGGCTGCACCCTCGTGGCCGCCAGAAATTCGGTCGCCGCATCCGTATATTGACGCTTATCCCGCCGGATGCGTCCCAACGCCATATGTATCTCAAAATCGTTCGGATTGGCGGCCAGGGCTTTCTGCAAAATCGGCTCCGCGGAATCGGGCTGCTTGTTTTGGAGATACGCCGTCGCCAGCGCCAGATAATTTGATGGTGTGGGCGAGAGCAGCACCGCAGCTTCGAAAGCGCCTACCGCATCAGACGGCCGGCCGGCTTTTAAATACAGGCGTCCCAACTCTTCGCGCGCGCCAGGATCGTTAGGGAAGCCGTTCAGCAGCTCGATGGCTTTGTCCGGCTGATTGGCCCCTGAATAGGCCGCTCCAATCTCCAAGAGATATGAATTCAACCTCGGATTCAACGCGGCCGCTTGGCGGTAATGCGGAAGCGCCTCGTCCAGTTTCTTTTGGCGGAGTAAACTTTGCCCTAATCCCAATTCGGCCGCGCCCATCTTCGGATCAATCGCCAGAGCCGCCCGGTATGCCGCGCCCGCTCCGTCCAAATCCCCGCTCGCCAGCAAAGCGTCGCCCAGATAGCGTTGCGGGCGGGCTTGATCGGGCTTTTGCTTGGCGGCATCGCGCAGCAATTCCAACGCGTCAGCTGGCTTATGCTCGTCCAACCTCAGAATGCCTAGATTCAGCTCGGCTTCATAAAGGCCAGGCTTCAAAACCAGAACTTGTTGGAAATGCGCGGCCGCCTGTTCGTTTTTCTGTTGAGCTGTCTCCGCCAGTGCCAGATTGAAGAAAGCCGAAAAATCCTTAGGATCAGCGGCCGCCGCCTTGGCGAAAATCTGCTCCGCTTCCGCATACTTTTTTTGGTCAAGCGCCTGCAGGCCGGCCGCTTGCGTGTCGGCTTGTAGGCCCAAAACTAAAGAAGCGCCTAAGTATAGGAGGGGGAGCAATTCCTAATCCTTTGTTGACTATTCTAACGATGCAAAAATGAAGTGGTTCTTAGACATCTTTTCTCTCTTTCGCCGCCGACGTAGCTTCGCGGTGCAAATGAGCTAGATTGATCCCTTCCACGGCTATGGCAATAAATCCAATTACGATCAGCGGAATAGTCATCACCGCCCAAAGGATGAGCGAAAAGCGCTTGGCGTGACCGATGCCAAGTCCCAACATGATCAACGTTCGCGCCGTCACCCACTGGAATGACCCTAAATTGCCCGGCGCCTGCGGCACAATCGCGCTTAGCCGCAGCAGCACCATCAAAATGAAACTCGCCGTCCAAGACACAGGCAGGTTGCTCGCGCGCACCACCGCATAAATCGGCAGCATCTGAGCCAATAGGTAAAGGCCGCTCACCAGGAACGTGTAATAAAGGTAGCGCGAATGGCCGATCAGGTGCAGATCCTCAATCAGCGTGTTAAACCAGTTCGGCCATGCCAGGCCAAACACCAAACCCAGCGATTGCTTCTTCGCGTACATCGCATAGCCCAGAATCAGCCCCAGGATGAAGATCAGCACACCCAAGACGTAGCCGCCTTTCAGCAGCACGCCCGGCATCCTGCCCATATGCAGCGCGGTGAAAAAGCAAGCCATCAGCCAAATGCCGTCAAAGATGCGCTCAATTACCGCCGACGTGAAGGTCATCGACAGCGGGATCTTGGTTGATTTCGAAAGCAGAAAACAGCGAATCACTTCACCGGCGCGCAGCGGGAAAACTTCGTTAGCGAATAAACCAACGTAAATCGCCTCAATCGCGTGCAGAAAGGAAATACGCTGCAGCGGACGCAGCAATAACTTCCAGCGCAAGCCGTGCAAGAGATAAACGGCAATGTCAAAAACGATAGCCGCGCATACCCAAGCCCAATGCATGCGGCGCATCTCACCCCAGATGTGCTGTAAGCCTGCGCCGTTCAAGACCCAGCCCATGCACACCAGTGAGATCAGGTTAGTGATAATAACAATAGCCCAACCTCTGAACTTCTTACTGCGTCCAACAGGCTCTGGCCGAACCGTCTGAGTGCCCAAGTAACCCCATCATAGCCTTTAAAGGCTAACTTTGAACGTAAACCCCCATAGCATCTTTTACCTTACGGAGAGTGTCTTCCGAGATAGGCAGTACATGCTCGTGTCCGCGTTTCAGCACCTCATCGAGATACAGCGGGTCTGCCGTAATTTCCCGGTAGCGCCGCTGAATCGGCTCCAGCCGCGCAATCACCGCTTCCGCCACGCGCTTTTTAAAATCCCCGTAACGCATGCCCGCCACGCTCTCTTTGGTAATAGATGCGTCGCAAGCCTCGCCAATCGTCAGCAGGTTCTGCACGCCGGGACCCATGGTGGCGGGATCTACCGCTGGCTGTGAATCGGTAGTGGCGCGCAAAATCTTCTTCTGAATCACTTTCGGGTCGTCCAGCAAGCCGATCGCGTGCCCCGCGCCCTCCGCCGACTTGCTCATTTTCTGTGTCGGATCGTCCAACCCCATAATCCGCGCGCCTACCGTGGGCAACTGCGTGGCGGGCATGACAAACGTTTCGCCGTACAGCCCATTGAACCGCTGCGCGATATCGCGAGTCAATTCCAGATGTTGCGTCTGGTCGTCGCCCACCGGAACAATACTCGCCTGGTAGAGCAGGATATCCGCCGCCATCAGCACGGGATACTGCAACAAACCGTCGCCGATACTCTCCCGCAAAGCCTCTTGTTTGTCGGCCTTGATCTTGAATTGTGTCATGCGCTGCAGCCATCCAAGCGGCGTAACGCAAGTCAGCAGCCAGGCTAATTCCGAATGACCTGGGATACTGGATTGCACCATCACGGACGATTGGTCGGGATCAATGCCGGCGGCAATAAACAAAGCGGCCGTTTCGCGAATCTTGGTCTTGAGCTCGTCCGGCTTTTGATAAAGCGTAACGGCGTGCAGGTCGACGATGCAGAAAATGCTCTCATAGAGCGATTGGATTTCGGCCCAGCTTTTCAAAGCGCCAAGGTAATTGCCTATATGCAGTTGGCCGGTGGGTTGTACCCCTGAAAATACACGTGCTTTCATTTTTAAAAGAGCGAATCTCTATCCTAAAGGATGATGAGCGGAGAACAACAAACTGAACGAAGTAACGGCGACAGTCGATATTGAAAAACTAGTGTACGGCGGCGAAGGGCTTGCCCGGCAAGACGGCCAAGTGATTCTGGTCCCTTTCACGCTGCCCGGCGAGCGCGTAGCCGTCACGCCCGAGCGCGTGAAGAACGGGCTCATGCGCGCGTCCTCGGTACAGCTATTACAGGCCTCCCCGGAGCGGATTGATCCCCGCTGCGAGTACTTTGCCGATTGCGGTGGCTGCCACTTGCAGCAAACCGGGCACGTCTATCAGCTCGAACAAAAGCTGGCGATTCTGCGCGAAACCCTGCAGCGCCTGGGCGGCCTGAAATATGAGGCGGAAATCCCAACGGTCAGCGGCGAGCCATGGAACTACCGCAACCGCGTGCAACTGCATTTCAAGGACGGCAAATCCGGCTTTCACAAGGCCGGCTCCCATGATGTGCGCTCCGTCAGCCATTGCGAGATCGCGTCGCCGCTGCTGAATGAGACCATCGCCAAGCTGCAAGGTGCGGTGCGGCAAAAAGAGTGGCCCAAATTCCTGCAGTCATTGGAGATCTTTAGCAATGAGCGTGAGATCCAGATCACTGTTCTCGATTCAAACCGCGCCGTGGCCGCGCGTTTCTTCGATTGGACCAAGAGTTTCCTGCCCCCGCAGGTAGACGGCGCCATCGAATATCAGGCGTTGGATCAAACCTTCCGCATCAGCCGCGGCTCCTTCTTTCAGACGAATCGTTTCCTGCTCGAAGCGCTGGTGAACGCAGCCCTAGGCGATGCCACCGGCGGCCACGCGGTAGATCTCTACGCAGGAGTCGGTCTATTTACCTTGCCTCTCGCCAAACGCTTCAAGACCGTGGACGCCGTGGAGCGCGGCGGCCCCGCTTTTCACGACCTGGAATGGAACGCCGCCAACGCCGGAGCCCTCAACATCAGACCCCGGCGCGGCTCCGCCGAAGAATTTCTCCCCGCCAACGAATCCAAGCCGGACCTGATCGTGGCGGACCCCCCACGAGCCGGCCTAGGCCCCACCGCCACGGCAGAATTGCTGCGCATCTTGCCACCCCAACTGATCATCGTCAGTTGCGACCCATCCACCCTGGCCCGCGACTTGCGCAAACTGCTCGCCGGCGGCTTCGGAATAGAAAAGATCACCCTGGTTGACCTATTCCCGCAGACTTATCACTTCGAAACCATCGTGCATCTGAAACGATAGCTCTAACAGTCAGCTATACTGCTGCCATGCAGGTTACGCTGACCCCGCACGCCCAGGAATTGCTCCGCGCGGCCTTAGACCGTCATCCCGGCCAATCTCCCGCAGAGATCTTGGAGCAAGCCTTGTCTGAGCGTGTCCAGCGTGAGATGGCATCTCTACCCTCTCAACCGAAGCGCACCCGGGCAGAGTTTCACGCTTGGCTCGATCAGTTCACCGCTTTTTCCGGGAAACTCCCACGCATGCCCGGCGAGACCTTTTCTCGTGAAATGATCTACCAGGATCACGATTAGAATGGCCGCGGTTCCACATCTGCTGGACACCAATATCCTGCTGCGCCTAGCCCAACACGAAGACCCGGAGCATGCGCTGCTCAAAGCCGCGATCGACGCCTTGATCGAGGAAGGCGCGGACCTTTGTTACACGCCTCAGAACGTGGTGGAGTTCTGGAATGTATTCACGCGTCCCCGGAATAAAAATGGCTTTGGCATGACCAGTGTGGAGGCTGACCGGCAGACTTTATTGCTGGAGCGCCAGTTCACTTTTTTACAGGACAACGAACAAATTCATACCGAGTGGCGTCGCCTCGTCATCGCGCACGCGGTTTCGGGCGTCCAGGTGCACGACGCACGGCTGGTTGCGGTCATGCAGGTCTATGCGATCCCTCGTCTGCTCACTTTGAATGGAACAGACTTCCGCCGCTATCCCGAAATCACAGTAGTCCATCCGCGGGAGTTTCAGGCAGCTACGTAGGACCTCGACTGCTCTTTTTGAACCCCTCGACGAGGAAGATAACCACTCCGCGCGCGGTGATATCGCGGGGTTAACTCACCCCCGCCGGAACCGCTGCACCAAACCGCTCCACTTCCGCATCACCAACTCCGCAATCGTCAACCCAATCGCCAAAAACAGCAGCACCGGCCAAAGCTGCAACCGGCTATAAATACTCCGTCCGCCGCTATCGAACACCGCCCCCGGCGAAGGATTAAACCGCCCGCCCGTCAGATTCGATATCTGCTTCAGCAGCGCTTCGTTCGATCCGTAATCCCGCGCCTCCTCATGCTCCCGGTAAAAACCAATCTCCGGAAACGCATTCGATTCATTCACCGGCCGGATGCGAAACAACCCGCGCAAATTTCCGATATGCATGCGCCCCGAATACATCCCGGACCCGGTTTTCGCTAGTGGCAGCGGCTTCTCAAAACCCTCCGGACCCACTACAAACACCGGCGGAATAGAAGCCGGCTCCGGCTGTCCCGCTGCCAACCGGTAATTCACCAGAATGTCGTCGTTCGCCGCATCCAATTGAGCGCTCGCTTCATTCGGATCAGCATGATCCAGCAAGTCGCGCGTCACGTTGATCCAAAACTTATCGAATCCCGGCCAGGTCACCCACGCATCCGCCCAACGGTTCTTGGCATCCGAGGCAAACACCGCGGCACGCCCCAAACCGTATTGCCAGCGCACATACAGCGGATCTTTCTTGGTGCTATCGATGCTCAAAATCGTCTCCGCCCCGGGCGCGGCAATGTAGCGCGCGTATCCCTTCAGAACCGGCGCGCTTTCCATGCCCACGTCATTCAAAATTTCCGCTTTGCGCTCAATAATCGGTGTCAGCGATTTCTCCACCGCCGTCGTCCCGCTGAAATCCTGCACATCCTTCAGCAGAATTTGCTCCAGCCCCTGCGGCTCATTCAGAAAGTAACTGCGCCCGCCCGAAGTAGACGCCACTTTCTCCAGGTACGCGCGATTCACATCCTGTCCCAGTCCTACCGTGGAAATAGTAACTTGATGCGCGGCGGATTCCTTGGCCAACTCAACACTGTCGCCTTCTTCTGAAATACCGTCGGTCAGCAGCACGATGTGCTTGTAGATTCCTTTGGCCGGCAGCACCTTGTGGTACGCCTCGGTCAACGCGGGCGCAATTTGCGTCCCGCCATCCGGCGTGATACCCGAAATCAAGCGCTTGATCATCGCCTTGTCTTCGGCATGGCGTATGGGCACGGCCCATTGAAACGAGTTATCGAAGATAAGAACGCCAATATTATCCACGGGCCGCAGATGATCCACCACGCCGCTGGCGGAAAGCCGGGCCAGTTCAATCTTGCGTCCTTCCATCGATGATGACTTATCAATAATCAAAACAACCGTGGTGCCCTCGGGAGTCTTGGGTGGCGCAAGCTTCGCGGGCAGCGCGCGGTCCAGCGCATCCAGGCGCTTATCTTCCTTGTAAGCCTGTTGCTCGCCGCCGATTAGCAGCAGCCCGCCGCCGTTTTTGACATACTCTTCCAAGCGCGTTTTGCGCGCATCGGCAAAGTTATTCAGGTCAAGGTTATTCAGTATGACAAGCTGTACGCCGGAAAGCCCGCTCTCAATCAACCCCTCATCGCGAGTAACATCGAAACTAGCTTCCGTAAACGCTTTCAGCAAATTGTTATCGGCGCCCGCCGGGTCTTGAGAAAGATAGAGGACCTTCGCCTTCCGCAGTTGAATACCTTGTTCAAACGGAGTTTCAGATTGCCCGGCCCGGATCGCGCCTGAAATAGCAGTGGGGCCGCTCGATTTCACGCGCGCATGCACACGCACTAAGTTCGAACCCGCTGCTAACGACACCGGATTCACTCCCAGCGCCTTGCCCTCCGCCGAAATCTCCACCGTCGCTTTGGTCTCGCGCGGAGCATACACCGTCAGGTCAATCGGAATCTGCTCGCCGTCATACGCCGTGTGCGGCATCGAAACCGACTCCAGCCGCAACAGGTCGCGCGAACGCCCAGCCAGCGGAATCGTATCCACCGGAACATGCAAGCGCTGTAATTCCGCAATCGCTCGCGCCGCGCTTCCCTGGTTCTCATTGCCATCGCTCACTAGCACCAACCGCGAAAGATAGCCAGTCGGAATGGCCGCCATGCTATTGATCAGCGCGTCCTCAAAATTCGTGGAATCGCCCAGCGGATTCGGAGCGGTAACGAAATGCACGCCCCGCAAAATTTCGTTGTTACCTAGCGCGCGCGTATGGCTGCCGAACGGAATCACCTTCAGCCAGTTGCCGCCGCGCGCGCCTTCCATCTGAGAGACCAAGGAAGACGCGTGAGCCAGATCGCCTTGCGTGACGCTCTTCGACGTATCCACCAAAACCACGGCGGCCGTCCGGTTGTGCGGCAGCGTGATGGATGGCTCGGATAACGCAACCAGCACGGCCGCAAAACTAAGCCCTTTCAAAAGCAACGGAATCGGCCGCACCGTCCGCTGCCACGCGATGAGAATCCACGCTACCGGCGCCAGCGCCAGCAATAAAAACCAACTATGGCCAAAATTCATCAGGATGCCATCATCTTAGGCCGCGAACTAGCCGGAGGCGCCACCGCAGCCTTCTTACCAAACCGGAAGCTACGTTGCTGTCCGAACAAAATCCACTCTGCCAGCAAACACAACGCGCCTGCCAACGCCAGCCATTTCCAAAGATCAACCGCATTGGGAAGGAACCCGCTCATGGGCGGCAAATCGCGCGTAACCTCCGCCGCCGGCGACCATTCCCTTTCCGCCACATCAGGCAACGTAAGCGACAAAACCCGCTCGCGATCATCGGAAACAACATGCGCAATCGTGGGGCGGCTCGCAAAGAATTGTAAAGCGTGTGACCGCACAGTAAAAGGAACCGGCACGCCTTGCGCATCGGTCACACGGACGCGGTCGGGGCGTTCGCTCGGGTCCAGCGTGACGCTTGCGCCTCCCACGCTGCCCGCGCTCAGTTCAATTGTCCGGAACGATTCAGGCGACAGCCAGTGCAACAAATTGGCGAACAGCAGCGGCGTGGTGATTTCGAATTTCAATTCAGGGCTCAGCGGATCAAAACCCATCACCGCAATTTTCGGATGCGCAGCCACTGCGGCCCGCGCCACTACCACCGGGCCCGCCGCCACGCTGGCCACCGCCGTATCTCCTTCGAAGGTCTCAAATATTTCCGCGTTGCGCAGCCGCGCCTCTTTCGCGTGTAAACCCGCGCCCAGCGCCGTCTCTCCGTGCCAGTTCGTGATTACCGCGTCATTCACCAGAGTCTTCACGGGCACCGGCGACGCCCCTTTTACCGGCATAATCCAAAGACTGGCCACGCGCGGCGCAGCGCCTGGCGCAAAACGGTCAATCACCACCAAATCCGCCTTGATCTGAGTCTTGTCGAATTCGTCCGGACGAAAATACTCCACATCCAAGCGCCAGTTCGCCGCAAACAGCGGCCGCAGCGTGTCCGGCCGATCAGTAAACACAGCCACCCGGAACGGCCCGCTCCTGGGCAATTGCAGCGTAGCGCGATTGTCGCTCTTCAAACTATCCTCTGGTTCAATCTGCGCGATCAGGTTCCCGCCCGTATGCGTAATAAAGTCATAAGCCACGGCGGTTTCTTCGCCCGGCTTCAACGTAACCGCACGTGGCGCAAAACGGGTGCCCGCAAATTGCGTTTGCAGCTGAACCGCGCGGCTGCTACTTGAATAATTTTTAAGCGTCACGCTAGCTTGCCAGGAATTCGATTCGTGTTCGCCGCGCTTCACGCTAAGACTGCGAATGCCGGCATTTTCGCGATTCCCCTCCACCGTAAGCACCCGCAAATTCGAAGGCTTGCTGACGGCGCCGGCATCGTCATCCACCATGCGCGGACCCACATACACAATTTCACCCTTGCCCCCGCTCGACCACGTCTGTGCCTGCGCGGCGAATGAAAACGCCTGTTCCAAATTGAGCGCCGAAAAACTGGGAGCGGCGTCCGCCAGCGCCTTTTTCAACTCAGCTCGGTTCGCGGTAAAGGGCGTCACTGGACTGGTCAACCCATCCGCGCGCACCAGCATGACCCGGTCATTCGCCGGAATCGCCGCCAAATATTGGCCGGCTAATACTTTTTCACGATCCAGAACCGACGACGCGCCAGCCCTCCCCGTCGTCGCACTGCTCGACCAAGCCGACGTATCCAGCAACAGCACATGGTCGCGGCCCAGGCGCGCCCGCGCACCCCATTCCAACTCTGCCGCCGCCAGCAATAACAGCAGCAAGCCCAATAATTGCAACAAAAGCGACCAGGGATCATTCACCCGCCGCCGGCTTTGCTGCTGCTCGGCGCTATGCGCGGGCGTCCAGAACCGCAAAGTGGATACTGTCCGTTTGCGCCGCGTCCGGTCCAAAAAGTAAAGGGCGGTCACCAGACCGCCCAATGCTCCGAATATGGTGAGAAACTCGCCGAGGCTGAGGTTGAGAAAAAACATGCCTGATTGGTTAGACGCCTTGAATCATCATCAGTGGTCCGAAAAGAGCTTCATCCACCGGCATGGCGGTGGATAATCCCGCATAGCGGCCGCCGTTACGCAGGGCGAGCTTTCGAATCTCCGAGGCGTGCGCGTCAAATGACGCGATGTAATCGGCACGCGATTCGTCGTCCAACTCAATCTTAAATAGAGCGCCCGATTCAGCGTCTATCAATTCCATTTCCCCTTTTCCCGGAGGAGACCGGTCATCTTCTCCCCAAATCTGGATCAGCAAAAGCTCGTGGCCGAAATCCGAGAGATACTGCAGCGGGTGAAAGCAATCTCCATCGTCCAGGAAATCCGAGATCACAATCACCAGGCCCCGCTGCGGATACTCCCCCAGAAACTGGCGCGCCGTATCCAGATAGCTGGTCTTACCATGCGGCTGCAAAACCCGCAGATACTTCTCCGCGGATTGGAAGCGATGCCTTCCGCCGCTGGCCAGGAAAGGGTCCAGCAAACGGGCCGCAAACGGTTGCAGCAGAATACTATCATGCCGCACTAGTCCCACGTAGACCAGGGCGGCGGCCAGCTTGCGCGCGTATTCGAATTTCGTCGGGTCGCCGGCGCGGCTGCCTACTGTCATGGAGGCGCTCACGTCCAGCATCACGCGCACCGGCACGCGCGGCTCTATCTGGAACATCTTAACGAAAAGCCGCTCAAAACGCATGTAGGCACGCCAATTAACGGAACGCAGATCATCGCCCTCATGAAAATTGCGATGGTCCAAAAATTCCTGGCCCGGGCCCGAAAAGCGCGAGAGGTTATGTCCGCCTACAAGCCCGTTGAAGGATTTCTCCCAGTGCAGGGTGAGGCGTTCGAGTCTTTCTAGAAATCGGCGGTCGACAATGGGCTCAGTCATGGGGGCAGCCGCTTACTTCTATTTACCTGGCAGGCGCGGCGCCCTCCAAAATAGTTTGCAAAATGCTCTCCGTGCTGACCCCATCAGCGTGCGCGTCGAAATTGACAATCACGCGATGCCGCAGCACCGCCGGCGCCACCGCCGTAATGTCTTCAATACTCAAGTGCATCCGCCCGCGCGTCAGCGCCAGTACCCGCCCGCATTCAATCAGTGCCTGAGCGCCGCGCGGCGAACTGCCGTAGCGAATATATTTGTTGGTGATCGCGGCCGCATCTGGCAACCCCGGCTGTGTCGCCATAATTAGCTCCACCGCGTAGCTCTGCACGTGCGGCGCGACAATCACCTGGCGGCACGTGGCCTTCAACTCCTTGATTTGCTCGCGCGTTAGCACCTGCTGCAGCTCCACATCGCCGCGCTTGGTGGTCACTTCCACAATCTGGTTCAGGTCCTGGCGCGATGGATACATCACCAGAATCTTCATCAGAAAACGGTCAAGCTGGGCCTCGGGCAGCGGGTACGTGCCTTCCATCTCAATCGGATTCTGCGTCGCCATCACTAGAAATGGCGGATCTAGCGTGTAGGTGTTCGTCCCGTTGGTGACGGTGCGCTCTTGCATCGCCTCCAGCAGCGCCGACTGGGTTTTGGGTGTAGCGCGATTGATCTCGTCCGCCAACACCAAGTTGGAAAAGATCGGCCCCGGCTGGAAGCGCAGATTCTTCCGGCCGTGCTCGTCGCTATCCATAATGGCGCTGCCCACAATGTCTCCGGGCATCAGGTCCGGCGTGAACTGAATGCGCGAATAACGCAGGTCGAGAACGCGCGAAAGCGTTCTCAGCAGCGTGGTCTTGCCCAATCCGGGCACGCCCTCCAGCAGGACATGCCCGCCGGCGATGAGGCAGATCAACACGCCTTCAATCACTTCGGCTTGCCCTACAATGACCTTGGAAATCTCTTCCCGGACGCGGCTCAAGGCGCTGGTTGCCTGGTCTACCTCGGCCGCATACTCCCTAGCTATCTCTGCCATTACATAATTCTAGAGGACACCGTTCTCAAACACCATGTGGAGGTGTTGTAACTCATGTTTTTCGCGATAATCGAGAAACAGCCTCCCATAGCTTTCCAGCACATAGTTATCTTTGGTGAAGCCCAGACGGCGCGCCGTTTCGTCAATCCAATCGCCTGTCCCTTCCAATTCCAAAAAGTCGCCGATAGGCGTTTCGTCAAAAACAATCGTGCCCGCCCCGTCCGGAGCCGCGAACTCGGTGCGGTACTTTTCATAGCGAAACAGTGGCGCATAGCCCAGCTGCCGCAAAATTCCATCCAAGCTTTCCAGCGACCCGACAGTCGTCTCAATTTCAGGACGGCTCTTATGCGGGCCCGGCACGCCCGGTCCTTTCCAGGTGATCACGCGGCGCTCACCCGTCTGCCGCAGCCGCAGCAGCATATTCGCTTGCCGCAACTCTTGCGCGGCTGTGTCATAAATCGTATTCGATTCAAATGATCGCGGAACGGAAACCTGGAACCCCAGCCCTTCAATCCGCCTCCGGGTCGCAACCGCATCGGCGAGCGCAATTTTTACTTCCGTTTCCAGGCCGGATTGCGTTGACATGTATTTCTATCTTTATCTTGCCACCCCTATTCGGCGATCAGGGCTAGCGCTAGTTTATGGTGCTTCGCCAGTTGCCTCAATTCGCTGCTCGTAAGCGTCACGCCCGCGTTCTCCGGCTGAAAATACATCGGGCTATTCCGCGTGTCTGAGTGCTCTAGTCCGAATAGATGGCCAAGCTCATGAATGAATACCTGCTGGGCGTCATAGTGCGCCAACAATCGGAAATAGACCACTCCGTCGTACTTCGCATGGTCCGGCAGATGCGCCATGGCCAGCATGTCATGGCTATCAGCCCGGACGCCGAATTCGGCGGGCCTGAACTCTATCGAACATGTCCGGTCGTCCGAATCTTCTCGCCAGGCTAGATCAAGCTGGCCGGCCCAGTAGTTCAACGCCTCAGCGGCCGCTTCCTTAAAGCGCTGGTTATTCGTGTCAAACTTCACGCCGATCTCCAGATGCCCACGCGATAGTAGAGCCTGATAACGATCGCACGCCCGCCCTTCGGACGCGAGACTAGTCATCAGGAATGTAAGGGCGAGAGCAACTTGAATCAGGTTCGTAAGTTTCATGGGTGCTAATAGCGCCCTTGGCCTTACGGACCTGAATTTCGTTTATAGAGAAGTTTTATAATTGTTTCGCAAACAAGGGCCCAATGGCCGCCCAAATGACCGATAATGTACCGAAACCCGTACCAACCATAATGTCTGCTGAGGTATACGTGGTAGTAGCCTCCATCTCCAGCAAACCGCGCTAAGGCTCTCGATCTCCGAAGCCGAGAAGCTCATTAACGCGCCGAACGGCGTCAGGCTGAAAGGCAAACGGGATCGGGCCTTGTTGGCCTTGCTCGTTGGCGGCGGCTGGCATCGCATCCGGCCATGTGTTCCGTCCTATCAATAAAGGAGACCGAATCTCTGGTGAAGGTATGACCGCCCAAGCCAATCTTCGACGCGGTATTATCCGCTCATCCATTGCCTTAGAGTGGCTGTCTACTCGTCGTGAGCTAGCGCTGTTTTAAAAACTCCTGCACTGACTTTGCGTTCTTGGTGGGTTTTTCTTTTGAAGGAGGAGTTTTCGCAGCCGCAGCTTCCAGATTGGCTTGAGTGACCGTTTGGCCTTTCTTCACCACAATCTTTTGGGTAGTGGTCGTACAGGTGTTTGCATATTTGCCTACGCCGCCACAGAACACGCTGTTGCCATTGCCCTTTATGCAGCCGTAAACTCCGTTGACCCCTCGTGGCAAGAACAAGTCGCCCGAACCTGAACATGCACCGTGAATACTATCCAGACCGCCTTTACTAATGGGAAAAGTTTGGATTTTGTCGGCGAAAAGTGGGACTGCCAAAATTACAGGAAGAACCCATTTAGTTAAAGCCAGCGTCTTCTTTTGTTTCATTGATGCCTCCCTCTTGAGAGCAGCGCGATCTTATATTCCCGCGATGTGCCCTGCATACCTGTCAGCGTCAACTTTGATGAAAAGCCGCCATCAAATGGTGAAAAACTCCGTTTGACGCCAGCCCCGGAAAGCCAAGCCAGAGAGACCTACATCGTGACCAACAATCAAAACTTCCGGAAGACCACCGCCAAAGTTTTACAGATGCATCGATT
Organism: Bryobacteraceae bacterium; assembly: GCA_036488895.1. Classification (GTDB taxonomy): domain Bacteria; phylum Acidobacteriota; class Terriglobia; order Bryobacterales; family Bryobacteraceae; genus Bog-105. The sequence goes on from DASXGT010000179.1 coordinate 17,161, forward strand.
CTAGGTAGTGAACCTTGGTCGAGCACTATTCCCGCGAGTTAGCTGGATTCGTAAAGGCGGCGGAACGATGAGCAGGCTGTTGGAAGCGATCCCGGTCCGAATTTATTTCGATGGCCACCCGCGTTAAGATGGAGTCTGGCAGCTAATGATCGGGTCCCTACAATACTCACTACAGTCGGAAATTAGCGCCCAGCCGTTTTCGACTGCTGTGCACGTAAGCGCCTTAGAATCATATAATTGTTACGCGTGCGCCTGTAGCTCAGTTGGATAGAGCGAATGACTTCGAATCATTAGGTCGGGGGTTCGAGCCCCTCCGGGCGCACCATTGAAACAAGGACTTACTTAGGTTTTACAGGCGGTTCAAGATCGTTTGACGTGCCTGAATTTGTGCCCCCCGCCTTTTTTCGTCTTCAACCGGATCTGTAAGCCGAGCCTGAATATCCGCTTGAGCCAAATGAATGTACTTCATCGTAGTTGCGATGTTCTTGTGCCCGGCCAAGTATTGCAGCGCGGGAGCGTCCATACCGGCAGCGGCCGAACGGGTCAGACAGGTGCGCCGTAGCGAGTACATCACGAAGGTTTATGTAGAACACTACTGTCGCTGGCTCACCGGCTTTTTCAAGGCGGACGAAAGGCAGAAATGCGTTCTGCGCGAACTCGGCCAGTGTGGGAGCCGGAGACGCTCGATCAATCCAACTTCACCTTTTGCTAGCCACGTCTTGTGAGCCGCTTCAATCTGCTCGCGCTACCTGTTTATTACTCTGTTTTCGTGCTTCGCCGGACGGTTTCCACCCGGCCACACTCGCAGGTCAACTCAAGGCCTGATTATATGAGCATGTGCGATGCAAACGCGAGTACAACTACGCCCGTATGTATACTATATACCGGGCCTAAAACCTCGTAGCCATACGAGGGTACTTTGAAACGGTACGCCCACGCGGGTGTGACTGGGGATAGTTTTCTCCAGTTCACCCGCATATCCAAACTGGCGGAGAATTTGCGCACCTAAAGAATACTAGGCCGGATTGAGGCGGATTGGGATTTAAAGCGCGGACTGAAAGAGCGGTAATGGCGCTCAATGCATATTCCACAGTCTGCGAAAGAAACATGGAACCCCGAGGAAAACTCCCCCCAGTCCCGCGGATTACTATAAAAGCATCAACCAAAGGTGCAAACAGAAAATGGCAAAGATCACAGGCCTAGGCGGTGCTTTTCTTCGGGCAGACAATCCGGAAGGGTTGTACGCCTGGTACGAACAGCATCTCGGAATTAGCAGCACCTATGGATCTTTCTTATTCAAAGCGGATACACAACGCGCGCATAGTGTGGTGGCATTCTTCCCGCGCACTGCCAACTACTTCCCGCCCTCACAGCCCGCCATGCTGAATTTCCAGGTCGACGATTTGGAAGCCGTCTTAGCCAAACTTTCAGCTGCGGGCGTACCCGTGGATGAAAAACGCGAGGAATACGCCTATGGCCGCTTCGGATGGTTTACCGATCCCGAGGGGAATCGCGTCGAGCTGTGGGAACCGCCAGCCTGACAAATGCCAAGCCCTACTTTTCCGTCGCCCAATAGCCCGCTTTTGCATTAACCCGCAACTTCTTGTCGTTCACCGCCACCGTGATTTTTCTATACTTCCCGTCCCATATTTCATTCTTCGACACATACGCAAGCAGATAAAATTCGCGCGAGTCCGCAAACGCACGGCTGAGCCCCTTCCCTAAATCGTTACTGTTTTGAAAAAACAGGCCGCCGGTCTCATGCGCTAGCTCGGCCATAACATCTGAATTCTCCCGCGCCACCCATACCGCGCCCCGGTCCACCGCTTCTGAAGTCGGGGTACTTTCCGACGGCTGGTTTCTCGAATCCATTTGTACCGGTGTGGAGAAGGCCGTGCCGGCGTCAAAAGTGCTGCCGGCGCCGAAACGAGCGCTATATATTCCTCGCGAATCCACTGTATAAAATCGCACGTTATACCCGGTTGCTAATTTAAGAATGCTTTCGAGCTCAGGTTGAGTGTCTCTGGAATGCGACGCGAAAACACGGTCCTTGGGTGCGAAGCCCTCCAGGATGCTGTACAGTTCACGGCCTGGAAAACGATTGAACCCGTCGGAAATAAAAACAACGGTCCGGGCAGTAGGGATCGTCGCGGTTGCCGTCACCAACTCTTTAAGCTTCATAAGAAAGCTTTGATTCAGCCCATACATTCGTTCATCGAAACTGAGGAGCGCCGCCTGTACTCGTCCTTCAAACGAAGGACACTGCGTGCCCCGGCCGCCATTGTTGCTATAACAAGGGCACACCGAACAGTAGCTTCGCATCAACTCCGTGAATTGCTGCTTTGCGATGCCGGTGCTGGCGGCCTCGCTATCCTGGAACGCTTTTTGAAACTCGCGGCTATGGGCCGCGGCGGAAATCGCGGACGCATCGCGCGTGGAATCGCGCAGCACTCGAACCTCCCGGCCTAGCGTCATCAGTGCATATTGCGAATCGGCGCCTTGTTCCTGTCGCAGGACCTTGGTAATTGCGTCTCGAATCCTGTTCAAACTCGGCACGGAACAGTGCAGCGTGTCGACGCACAACAAATAAGTGCGTGCTGGATCCGCGGCGGAACGCCTGCTTGGTTGCAGGTTTCCGGCGGCGGAGCCAAGCGCAACTTCTTCCGGAGGAGCCACCGAAGAATCCGTAGTTGCGCTGAAAGCCGCTATTTCTTCCGTCACCCCGTCTTCAAACACCTTGAAATCCGATTGCTTCAGGTCCCGCACAGGCCGCCCCTTCGCGCCGGTCACGGCGACCGGCACCAGCACCTGCCTGACATTCGCTTTGATAACAGGTACGTCCTGCGCAAAACTAACTGCGCTGAAAACAAGACCCCAAATCAGGAGGCGAGAGGTCATAGACAGCAAGAGCATATCAATGTTTCGAAATACCGCCGAATCCGCTATATTGGGCATGGCGCATCGGGACGCCACCGTGTCCGCGGGAAGGGCTGAGCCCACCGATTCACAAGCCATCGTTTTCAGTACGGCAAATCTTCTTTCTGCCCGCGACGCGGACGCCGGGCCAAACCTGAAAGGAGATTTTATGTCCAATATTTTTATGCCGGGCGACAGCCCTTCCCTGCCCCCCACCCGCAGGTTGCCCGCGCAACCGAACCTCGAACAACTCCGCAAACAAGCCAAGAACCTGCTGGATCAATATCTCTCCGGCAGCGCCGAAGCCGTCGCCGAAGTGCAGCGCTTCGAACGCGAACCGCATCCATCCTCATTTGCGCTAAACGACGCCCAACGCGTCCTGGCCCGGGCCTACGGCTATGCCAGTTGGCCCAAACTCAAAGCCTTTGTAGACGGCGCCAACGTCGCCAATCTTGCCGAAGCGGTCAAAGCCGCCAACTTCTCTCAAGTACGCGCCCTGCTCCACGCCCGCCCGGAACTGATTCACATGGATATGAGCGGCAACAATGAACATCGTGCACTGCACTACGCCGTCTTGCACCGCGATGCCGCCATGGTGCGCCTTCTCATGGAAGCGGGCGCCGACGCCCGCAAAGGCATCTATCCGCACCGCGACGCCACCTCCGCCTTGGCTCTCGCGCGCGAACGCGAATACACCGAAATCGTCGCGGTCATCGAGGAGGAAGAGCGCCTGCGCCGCGAAGAGTTAAGCTGCCCCAACGCCACCGTCTCGCCCGTCCAGGATCAAATCAACAAAGCCATCACCGAAGGTGACAATGCCCGCGCGATTCAGCTTCTGGATGCCGACAAAACCCTCATTCAAGCCTGTGACCGCAACGGCGGAACCCCGCTGCACATCGCGGCTGAAGAGGGCAATCAAGAAATGCTGGAATGGCTCCTCGCTCGCCGAGCCAATGTGCACAAGCGTGACATCCGAGGCCGAACGCCTCTGGATCGCGCCGCCCTGGCCGCCGCCGATGATTTTCCCACCATCGCCAACCTGCTGTTGAATCACGGCGCGGAGCTCACTATCCAAGGCGCAGTCGCTTTAGGCAATGCCGCGCGCGTCCGGGAATGTCTGGCCGCTGATCCAGCCGCCCTGCGCCGCATCGAGTACAACGGCGGTCTCCTCACGCTTGCGGTCAACCACGACCAACTGGAAATCGTCCAACTTTTGCTAGACCTCGGAGCCGACGTCGATGAACGCATCACGCTTGAAGAACTCGAAGAACCTACGCTGAGTTGGGGCATGCCGCTTTGGCACGCCGCGCTCGCCAACAACCTTCCCATTAGCCAACTTCTGCTCGACCGCGGCGCCGACCCGAACGCCAACGTCTACGCCTCCGGTTGGCCCCTTAGCAGGGCCTGGAATCATCAAGACGATTCCGTTAAGCGCCTGCTTCTGGAACGCGGCGCCAAGCGGCAACCCCACATGATCGCCGAAACGCACGATGTCCACGCAGCGAGGCGATTACTCCAAAACAACCCGACCGAAGATCTAGTGCACGAACTGCTCTGGCCTGCGGCCGAGTACGGCTGCGCTGAGATTGTCGAACTCACGCTCCCTCTAGTAAGTTTGCCTTTGGACGATCCACGTTGGCACTGGGTGTTAATCCAACCCATCCGCGGCGCAACCGGTTCTATCGAAGGGAATTTCGCCGCCATGACACTGCTGCTGCAACATGGCGTCAATCCAAACATCTCACGTTACGGTCAAACACCTCTGCACTTCGCCGCCGCCTACAGTGGCAAAGTCAGCGACGCAACCCGCGCTCGCTTCGCTGCCCTGTTGCTAGACTTCGGTGCACGCCTCGACCTCCGGGACGACTTGCTTCAATCCACGCCCCTCGCCTGGGCCTGCCGTTGGGGACGAAAGGAGCTTGCGGAATTATTGATCGCGCGCGGAGCGCCCATCGACGAGCCGGATGCCCAACCCTGGGCAACGCCAATCGCGTGGGCCGCCAAAATGAACCACGGCGCGATACGCAAGCTTCTGCAAAATCACCAATCTGCTGTACGATGAGATCGCATAATGCCAGCCCGCGAAACGTCCAACCGGACTCGCTATCTTCTGCTAGCTGTCCTGTTTCTGATCGCACTATCCTTTCAAACCGCCATTTGGTCCGACGATTTTTCTGAGTTCCTAGCGCAACCCGACACTATCGCCGCCTTATTCACCGCGCGCTGGGACATCCTTCTGATCCTGCACTTCTTCACCGCTTTCACCGCCCTGCTCCTGGGCTTTTACGTGGCCTTGGTGCGCATCGAAGACCACCGTGCTTGGCTTTTACTGGCCGTCCTCATCACCTTCAGCATTTTTGCAAACGGAAGCGATGTGCGCGACCATATCACCACGTGGAACACACCGCTCAAGCATGTGGCCCTCCTTTACCGCACCATCGGCATTGGCTCTTGGCCCATCTGGATGATGGTGTTCGCAATCTACTTCCCGGAAAGAGCGGAGTTCGACGTCCGCCGTCCAAACCTGAAGTGGAGCCTACTCATTCCCGCGTCGATCGCCTGCCTCTTGTTCGTCACCGTGAGAGTGGCGCTCAATGAAGACATTCGTCTCGAGTCGTCCGTTCACTCGCTGCAATACATCCGGTCTTTCACAAATCTCTTCCTGTTTTGGTTTTGTACCCCGGCCTATCTCCTCATCCTCCTGGTCAAATTGTTCCGGACGAAAGATCAGGATGCACGCCGCCGGCTTCGCGTTCTGTTCGTCGGTCTCGCCATAAGCCGGCTTCCGGGGCTCACCCTCAACACTCTCACTCACAATATTCTCGACATCCGTGAAGACGCAATCCCCCTCTGGATTGAGCTTCCGGTGATTTCCACCATCGCCTTCTTCCCCATAACACTCGCCTATGTCACCGTCGTGCAGCGCGCCCTAGATGTCCGCGTCCTTCTCCGCCAAAGTCTGCAATACGCACTGGCGAAGCGCGGAGTGGTTCTTCTGCAAAGCGCCATCTCGCTGATAGTGGTTATTTGCGTCGCCCACTTCTCCGGCAAAGCCACGTTCACCACGCGCATCCTCATCACCGCAATCGGAGTGGGCGCCATTCTCTTCATCGGTCTTGGCGCGCGCCGCTTAGCCGGCTGGATCGACCGCAAATTTTTCCGCGACGCTTATCAAACAGAACAAGTGCTAACCGATCTCGCCGACAGCGTGAGGTTGATTGTAGAACTTGAACCACTCCTCAAAACCGTCGTGAGTAGAATCTCCGAGGCGCTCCATGTTTCCGAAATGTCCGTGTTCCTGCACGAGAACAATCGTTATCAGCCCGCTTGGGCAACTGGCTATACCCAATCTCCAAATACTTCTTTCAGCGAAGATGGTGCATTTGTAAAAGCCTTGCAAACCCAGCAAAAACCGCTTCCTGTGTATCTGGAAGACCATCACTCCTGGCTCAATAAACTGGATGAAACGGAAACCGCACATCTGCGCGAGCTCAAGACACAACTACTGCTCCCTCTCTCCCGGCGCGATGAAATGCTCGGGTTCCTAAGCCTCGGATCGAAGGCCTCTGAGGCTCCCTACTCCAGAACTGATATGGACTTATTGCAATCGGTTGCGGCGCAAACGTCCTTGGCCATTGAGAACACCCGGCTCACCGCCGCCGTTGCCGCGCACAAAGTCATCGCCAGCGAGCTGGCCATCGCCCGCGATGTGCAGCAGCGCCTATTCCCGCAAGTGCTCCCAACGATTCCGGGAATCGAATACTACGGCGCTTGCCGTCCCGCCCAGGAAATAGGCGGCGATTACTTTGACTTCCTCGAACTGCCGGGCTCCGCGTTGGGGATTGCTATCGGCGACGTAGCCGGCAAAGGCATACCCGCGGCCCTGTTAATGGCAGGCCTGCAGGCCACCTTGCGCGGTCAGACCGCATCCGGCGAATACAACATCAGCCAGCTCATCGGCAATATTAATCGCGCGGTTTACGCCACTTCGCCCGCCAACCGCTATGCCACTTTCTTTTACGGCCACTACCAGTCTGATTCACGGCGTCTCACATACGTAAACGCCGGTCACAACGCCCCACTCCTATTACGCGGCCCTGCGGTCATACGTTTGCAGGTAGGCGGACCACCGGTAGGTCTCCTACCTCATTGCGAATATCAAAGCGCCCATGTTGATCTGGAGGAAGACGACCTGCTCATCCTTTACACGGATGGAATCAGCGAGGCCATGAACCTTGCGGACCAAGAGTGGGGCGAAGACAGCTTAATCCAAATCGGCCGGCAACTCAACGGCGCAACTCCGCCCATCCTGCTTGAGAAAATCTTCGAAGCAGCGGATGAGTTCGCCGCTAGTGCCCCGCAGCATGACGACATGACTCTGATCGTCCTTCGCCAAAAGAGAAAACAATGCTGACGCGCCGCAACGCACTAACGGCCCTGCTTTCCGCGCCGTTACTGGCCGCACAAAATCCCAGCCGCCAGGAATCAACCGCATTTACAAACCTAACCGTCATTGATGGAACCGGCGCAACACTAGCTGACCACACCGTCATCGTAAAAGCGGATCGCATCACCTCGGTCGCCCCCTCCGCATCGGCCCTCCTACCGCCAGGCACGCACGGCATCAACGCGCGCGGCCAATTTAACGCCGATTCTCAATCCGCTGCACACAAGCCTGAAAACTCGCGTCCGTGTGATTTCCAGTTGCACAAAACAATTGCGGAAAGGCCTGCTGCGTAAGCGTAATTTCTTTCGGCCCCGACACCGAATACAATACGGACCACCGGTCCCGCACCTCAGGCTTGGTCTCAATATCGCGCGAAAGTTTACGAAAACTCTCAAAATCAACTTGCCGCGCGCCCCAGGTTTTAGCAAAGCTATACTCCAATTTCCACTCCGGCCCCGCACCCTCCAAGACGTGATTCAGATTCGAAAGATAATAAGTAGCTTCATCTGTGAACACGCCATTTGCCCGAAACGAAACCACGCGAAATCCCGGGTTTTGCCCAACCACCGGGCTCACTCCCGGCGTCATTTGTACCAGCGAGCCGCCAATCAGTCGGAAATCGTCCACATGCTCATGCCCCGCCAGGCTAATCGACACCGTATCGTGATACTGCGTCAGCAGCCTCTCGAACGCCTCGGTATAAACGGGTTTCCACATCGGAACAGCCGCGCTGCCGCCGTCTTTCCGGTGGGCGCTGGCATACCCGTCAATCCCCGGCGCGATATGAAAAATCAGCCAGACTTTTTCCTTCTGTTGTTTCGCCTGCGCCAGCTGACTTTCCAGCCAACGCATCTCTTCCATCGCCGGGTCGCCTCCCGCCTCGGCACAGGCATTCTGGTACCTCGCCGAAAAATACACAGAATTAATCACAATCGCCCGGTGATGTTTTAACGAAGGAAGCGGCACGCTATAGCTGCCCAATGCGGTCCAGTCCTTCAGGCTGCTCTCATCGGCCAGCGAACCCAGCAGCTTCGCAATCGGCGCGCCGCTGTCTTTGAGAAACGCGCCACCCGGCGGCGATGCGTAATCGCCGCAATCATTATCGTTGTTCCCCAGCGTCAACAGCACCGGCTTGCCCGGAGCCAGCGTCCCCAATTGCGCGGCGACAAACTGCACCGTTTTCAGCGTGAAACGCCGGAACGCTTCATCATCATGCTGCGTTGCCGTCGCTTGGAATTTCTCGCGAAACCGGTGCGTCAGAATATCGCCCGTGACCACCATAAATTTCGCATTCGGAGCCGTTCGTCGAATCGCCTCAAAAGACGAGGACAACAGCGCCCAATTCGTATCCGCCCCAAACCCCGAGAACTTTTGAGACCTCGGCGCACTCAAAATGCGAGGCCAGTCCTTGACGTCGGCCGCCGCCAACGCATCCACCAATTGAGGATCGGCCGCCGGATTAAAATGCAAATCCGAAAGCCAAAGAAACCGGGAAGCCGGCTCAGCCGCCGCTCCCGGCCAAACGCAAAGTAGTAAGGCAACCAGACTCAGAACCCTGGCAATGATGCGCGGCTTAATCACCCTTGTAGTATCCGGCATGGCCGGGTCAGATAGGTTCGCGCCATTTTGCGCGACGGAGTATAGAGTAAATGGTCGGCGTCAAGATGCGCGAGAATAAAAGCTAGGAATAAACCATGAGCACCACACCCACTCGACCTGATGTACGGCACGATGAACCGGCTAGCATTGATGTCGAGAAGACAGTGCGTGAACGGCTGGACACGCTTGAGCACGACAAAAAAGATGCCAAGCCGTGGGCCGACGTAAAAGCTCGCATCCTGAAAACCCCTCGGCCGCGGTGAATGTTCGTTTAACCTCAGCCGCGGAGGACGATGTCACCCACGGCTATGCTTGGTACGAGGAGCGAAAGGACGGCCTCGGTCTGGAGTTTATCGAACGTGTTGAACAGGCAATTGGCAAGATTGTCAAGTCGCTGCTTGGGCATAAGAGGGTTATCCGGGACGCCAGAAAATGTGAGTTGGAACAGTTTCCGTACGCCCTTTGGTATATCGCTGAATCTGAAGAAGACTCAATCGTAATCGGCTGCCTGCACGGAAAGCGTGACCGCGTTCTTGCGAAGGAAAGAGCACTGGGTGTTATCGAGATGCCAAGACAGAAGCCATGAGTGAAGCGGCTTGGCGCAGCGGGTGACGCCGTTCTATCGCATCAAGGTTCCGGCCGGTACACTTGCTCGATTTTTTGACGAGGCAGACTTGAATAATAAATTAACGGATGTAGCGGTTGTCGGTGCAGGCATCATTGGTCTTGCCCATGCTTATGTAGCTGCCAAAGCGGGCCACAAGGTCACTGTTTTCGAAAGAAATCCGGTTGCCAATGGAGCGTCGGTTAGAAATTTTGGAATGGTGTGGCCGATTGGCCAGCCCGCCGGCGTGATGCATGAGGTGGCGCTGAGAAGCGCTGAGATTTGGCGGGAACTACTGCACGATGCCGGACTACCTTACATTTCTAGCGGCTCATTGCATGCCGCTTACCGGGAAGATGAAGCTGCGGTCGGGCGGGAATTCGCGGAACGGGCAAAGCCACTTGGCTATGTGTGCGAATGGCTCAGCGCGGCGAAAACACTCGAGAAGAGTTCGGCGCTCCGGCCAGAAGGCTTGCTCGGTGCTCTGTGGAGCCCCAGCGAGATGACGGTTGATCCGCGTCAAGTGATTGCACGGATACCGGCATTCTTGAGTGAACGCTATGGAGTGAGGTTTCACTTTAACTCCGCTGTCATAGAAGTGGGAACACACACGGTCCGTACCCACGATCACCGCTCCGAAGCGAACCTAGTGATCGTGGCGAGCGGCGACGATTTTCAAACCCTATTTCCAGATTTGTTTGCAGCGGCCGGTCTGACACGCTGCAAGTTGCAGATGCTCCGGACCGAACAACAGCCAGAAAACTGGCGTCTAGGGCCATCCCTCGCATTTGGATTGACCTTCAGGCATTATCCGGTGTTCAATATTTGTGAATCACTAGCGGCGCTAAAAGCAAGAGTGGCGCAAGAGCTACCCGAGTTTGACCGTTGGCACATCCATGTGATGGCATCCGAGAATGCAATGAGACAAATCACCCTGGGAGATAGTCACGAATACGGTCTCGCGGTGGATATTTTTGACCGGACGCGGATTAACGATTTAATTTTGGAGTGCGCGCGCGAGTACCTAAGAGTTCCCAGTCTGCGCATTGCCGAGACGTGGCACGGTGTTTATGCGAAGCATCCTGAAAAGCAATTCCTACGGCTGACACCTGTTGCGGGAGTGCGGGTGGTAACTGTAACAAGTGGAGTTGGAATGACCTTATCATTTGGGCTTGCGGAACAAACATATCGTGAGTTGGGGATGCTCCGGTAATGTTACTGAATCGCGCGACACCGCAAGGCGCAGCGGAGCGTGTTCGCGCCGTGATCTTTGATTGGGCTGGCACAACGGTGGACTTTGGAAGCCTTGCTCCACTAAGAACGCTTGAGAGGGCGTTCGCGGAAGCTGGCGTAGCCATCACGGAAAGCGAAGCCCGGCGCGACATGGGTATTGCGAAACGCGATCACATTGCCGCCTTGCTGCGGATGCCTCGAATTGGCGCCGCGTGGAGAGAAAAGTATGGATATGCGCCAGCCGAAAAAGATCAAGATACTCTGTACGAACGCTTCATACCGCTGCAAATAGCTTGTTTGAAAGATTACTCACAGGTCATCCGGGGCGTGCCGGAAATCACGCAGGATTTACGAGCGCGAGGGATCAAGATTGGTTCGACGACCGGCTATACGCGCTCAATGCTGGACGTTTTGATGGCGCAAGCAGAAGCGAACGGCTACCAGCCGGATTGTAGTCTCTCGCCGGAAGACGTGGGTGCCGGGCGGCCCCACCCGTTTATGATTTATGCCGCGGCCGTCAAGATGCAAGTGTATCCGTTGGCGGCAATCGTTAAGGTGGGCGACACCGAAGCTGATATTTACGAGGGCCTAAATGCCGGAGCTTGGTCTGTCGGCGTGGCCGCCAGCGGGAATGGCGTTGGCTTATCAGAAGAGAAGTTCCTGGCTCTAAGACAGGAAGAGCGTGCAAGCCGGGTGCGGAAAGCCCGACAGGATTTGCAGGCGGCTGGTGCACACTATGTGGTGGAAACGTTGGCGGAACTGAACGCGGTGCTCGACGATGTGGACGCGCGCCTAAGCGGAAAGACCATTCTTTGACGGCAACACGGCCACTTGAGGCAACCAAGGAGGCCCGGCGGCTTGCAATTCATCAGGCAACCGTCATCGTTCTTCTGTTTCTGGGTTACGCAAGTTATTACTTCTGCCGTTCAGATCTATCCGTCGCAATGCCGATGCTGGCGGAGGAATTGAAGCACTCTGGAATGAACGGCGATATGGCGGTGATTCGCCTCGGGTCGATCGTCTCACTCGGGGTAGTTGCCTATGCCGTAGGGAAGTTTTTGCTGGCTGGGCTGGGCGATGTGTGGGGCGGGCGGTTCAGCTTTCTGGGCGGTTTGTCGGGCGCCTTGTTCTTTACAGTGCTATTCGCAACTGGTGGTGGCTTGCCCCTATTTACCATCGCCTGGGTCGGGAATCGGCTGGTGCAAAGCATGGGGTGGGCCGGATCGGTCAAGGTCTGCTCGCAGTGGTTTTCCTACCGGGCATACGGAACAGTCGTCGGAATTCTGAGCCTCAGCTTCCTGATCGGCGACGCGGTTGCTCGCGAGTGGATGGCGCTACTGATTGCCAGAGGATATGGGTGGCGGTCGTTATTTTGGCTGGCGGCGATCTTTTCGGGGACGGTGCTTGCGGCGAATTTGCTTTTTCTAAAGGAGAAGCGGACGCAGCTTGGCTTTTCCGAGCCGGAGGCGAATCCTTTAAATTTATTTGAGAAACGGACTGTGGTTCATGGCGGGTTACGGGCGCTGCTACTTCCATTCTTGAGAAATCGAGAATTTTGGCTGGTTTGTTTTCTCTCGCTATGCACAACCATCGTGCGCGAAACTTTCAATTCCTGGACGCCGACCTACTTGCACAAATTCTTCGGCTATAGCGAGAGCGCGTCCGCAAGTGCAAGCGCCGTGTTTCCCGCGCTTGGCGCTGTCTCCGTCGTGATAGCGGGGATTGTCGGTGACCGATTGGGTGTGAGCGGGAGGTCCATTGTCCTGTTCTTCGGCATGACTCTGACGACCGTGGGGTTGTCTTTAATGACTTCGTTGACCGCGGGAACCAAGGGTGCGCTTCCACTTACTTTGATTGGTTTGGTTGGCCTTGGGTTGCTGGGGCCGTACTCATACTTGGCCGGAGCGATGGCGCTGGATCTTGGTGGTAAACAAGGTGGAGCTACTTCGTCCGGTTTGATTGACGGAATCGGCTATGCCGGCGGAATATTGGCCGGAGACAGCGTGGCTCGCGTTTCCGTGCATTACGGATGGAGTGGAGTATTTGTAGCCCTGGCGGCGATTAGCGCGGCGGCGGCAGCGGCTTCAGGTCTGCTATTTGTCCAGCAGCAGTGGCATGCAGCCAATTCGAAATTCGGGACAACAGGTGGAGGATAAGAAGGTGACAACCGTAGCTGAGGAAGTAACGGCGATTTTTGCGGACAAGGGCCGCTCTGCCTATTTTGGCGAAGATGTGTCTCAACTGGAACATGCCTTGCAAGCAGCCTACTTAGCACGGCAGGAACGTGCGAGTGATGCGCTGATTGTGGCAGCGCTGTTGCACGACATCGGGCACCTCGTGGAAGAGATTCCCGAGAACATCGGCGACTTAGGTATTGACGCAAAACACGAGGAACTCAGCTATGTCTGGCTGGCCGCTCGCTTTGATAAAGATGTCGTTGAACCTGCCTTCCTACACGTCAGCGCGAAGCGCTATTTGTGCGCGACTGATCCTAGTTACATGGCAAAATTGAGCGCCGCTTCCCTGCAAAGCTTGGAACTCCAAGGCGGACCCATGACCGCCGCCGAAGTCAAGACGTTTGAATCTAACGACTATTACCGGGAAGCCGTGGCATTGCGTCACTGGGATGACCAAGCAAAGATCGTGGACCTGGAAACGCCATCGCTCGAGTCCTACCGGGGAATGATAAATGCAAAAGCTTCGCGCCGGCCGCTCGGCTAATCTCCGCCTATTGCACATGTACTGATCGCCAATACGCCGCACCCGGAATATCATTGACGGCGAGCCACTGGTACAGCCTGAGTTTTATCGTTTTGCCTGCGTACTTCGATAAATCGGCCTCCACGGTCGTCCAGTTCGGAACGGCGAAAGCCGCGTTGGCTGGAACGTCTTTGCGAGCGGTGATCTCCTCTTGGCCAATCATCTGCGTCGTTACATTGTCGTCGTCCACGAACACCTGCAGCCGCCATGGGCGAGACTTCAGATAACCGACTTCCAATATCAGCCTCGGACTTCCGGCCGGCACTTTCAGCGTACGCTCTAGCATGCAGGGACGCGTGTCGCGCGGAAAGGTCACCAGAACATCTCCGTCCAAGTACGTTGCGCCTTCTCCGCCTCGCGATGCTCCCTCCAGTTTCCAGTCCGGATTCCAGAGCGCACCGTAATCGTTGATATCGAAATATTCGAGCGGTTGCGTTTGCACGGTTTGTTGTGGAATAACGAGCGTTCCGGCCTGCAGGCGAGCACCATTCGCAAGCAGGTTCTTTTGGCCGGTATCCGCTACGCGGCGCGCTAAATCGTCTATCTTTTCATCGATCGTCCTATCCAGTTTCAGAGGTCCCATATGATCGCCATATACCCGGTTGTGCAGAGGTTCAACTAACTGGGCGGGAATCGCCTTGAAGCCGTGCATGGCGCCCACAACGGATGAAACATTAGCAGCGTTGCAATCCGCGTCGGTATTGTCGCCCATTTGCGTGACGATGTTGAGGCTTTTAAGATAGTCGCCTTCGCCAAAGAGGATGCCGAGCGCCACCAATGCACCATTGGCCACCGAGTTATTCAATTGCGGATAGTCTGGACGCCATCTTGCCTCACTCTCGGCTGCAATCTGACGCCATGGCTTGCCCTGCTCGTAACCCGCCAGCACAAAGTCGATGGCTTTGCGGTAATTTGAACCCGGGTTGATCAACTGGGCAGCCTGCCGCACAATCTTGACCGGATTTGTTTCAAAGAAAGCCTCGCTGATACAAGCTGCCACGAACACAGCGCCGTCTGATCCTTCCGCATAACCGTTCACATGTGAATATTTCCTGGCAACGGCGCCGGCCAAATTAACCATCCCGGGCGAAATCATGCCGTAAACGTCCGACGAGAATTGCGGGCCGATGGTATGGAACCACCGGTTATAGCGCGGACTACCGGAATCTGGTGCTTTAATACCGCGCTCCAAAGCCAGTCTTGCCTGCTCACTCGATCCCCAGGTGCCGGCCTTGTACTCCTTCCACGTATCGCCGAGTTGTTCGACGGTCATCCCGATTCCATACCGTTCGAAGCCATAGAGCGCAACCATTTCGTAGTAATAGTCGTCGTCGACAATGGCCGTATCGTAGTGATTGAGAAAATGATCGAGTTCGATTGCATTGCGAGCTTTACCTTCGAAGTTAAAGCCGTAAGACGCGCCGATGATCTGGCCAATCCACGCTCCATAAACCTTGTCCCGATATTCAGCAATCGTGAGCCGCCGATCGGCTGGCCATGCCGTGGCCGTTATCAGAAAAAATATGGCAATTTGGGCGAACATTTTTCGGTTTATGTGACGGCGGGAAGAAGGGGGACCAACCCAGCCAGGGCAAAATGAAGATCACGCGAGCAGTCTTCCTTTGTTGTTGTACCGCTCCACTGCTCTCGCAGACGACGACCAACAATAACACCTCCGGTGCTTGTAGCTCGATAATAATCAATAGTCAGGGAACAATCAATCTTCCCTCCAATTGCTCCAACGCTACGCTTACACCTGAGCAGGGCAAGAAGTTGCTCAACCGTTCAGACAAATTAATCGTTGGATCGCCGCCCAGCGTAATGGTGCAGTCTAGTCGAAGAGCTTAACAAGTTGTTGGTTTCTAACGAACGTTCCGAAGCGAAGACGGACAAATTGGGTAGGATTGTTCAAAAATTAGAAGCTGAACAGCATCCAAGACACCGACCTCGGTCAACAGGTGAAACTTGCGACTTTTATCTCTAGTGGGAATATCACTGACCGATCTGCAAGCTACAAAGAATTCACTTTTATAATGGCCGGTTGGAAATCCATGATCTGTGTGTTTTTATGGGGAATCTGAAATGTCTGGCGGAGGGGGATTCGTTTCCGCTATCGAGCTGATCCTGCCGTAACTTACAGACAACAGGTTGCCGTGGGCCTTCTCCTCTGGTGCTGGAAGTCGACACGAGTATGGGCAGTCACCGGCTGACGCGCGTTCTGGATCGGATCATTCAGCAGCGCGGGTTACCGTTGGCGATACGGTCGGACAACGGGCCCGAACTAACGTCGCGCCATTTTCTGGCGTGG
>DASXGT010000156.1:0-60809 GCA_036488895.1 Bryobacteraceae bacterium
TTTGACCGGCATCTTGTGGAACCGCCCCAATCAGACCAACTCCGTCGCCTGGACCTACACCGTCAGCCCCACCATGGTGAACGAACTGACCGCCACGGCCAGCGCGGACCGTGTCGAAATCGCGGCCAACTTGGCCGATGCCGGCTACAACCGCAACCTCTTCGGCATCAACTATCCTTATATCTTTCCGAATGGGAAAGACGTCCCCACCAAAATACCCTCCGTCAACCTCAACGACAATTTCTATAGTTTGAACGGCAGCCCATATCCTTCGCACTCTTCCGGTCCGATTTATACTATTTCGGATAGCCTGACGAAGATATGGGGCAATCACACCGTCAAAGCGGGCATCTCCTTCCAGGATCTGGGCGAGAACGACGAAGATCAGATCAACGTCAGCACCGTTCCCGGCGGCAGCAATAACCAGAACGGCACCTTCAACTTCAGCGATGCCGGTATCGGCCGGACGTCCGGCGCGAGTATTGCCAATCTGGCTCTAGGCGTTGCCGACAGCTATACCGAAATTGGACCGCGTGCCTATACGGCCTGGCGCAGCCAGCAGTGGGAAGGCTTCCTGCAAGATAGCTGGAAGGTGACCTCCAAGCTGCACATCGATTACGGCGTCCGCTTTACCATCATCGAACCCAATATTCCGTTATGGGGGAACGCCTCTTATTTCGACCCCGCTGCCTACAATCCAGCCAATGCCGTCAGCTTAAATCCAGCGACCGGTAACGTGAACGTGGGTAGCGGTAACGCCTACAACGGCGTCGTCATTCCCGGCTATAGTCAGTTCCCTCAATCGGCGCAGGGCCGTTTTCCAGCCGCGGATGCCGGCTCCAATCTTTGCGGCGGCGCTTCTTGCAACGGCCTGTTCGCACCGGGTCTGAACAAGGGTTACGTCAATACGCAGATTCCTATCCAGCCGCGGCTCGGTATTGCCTACTCGCTCGATCAAAAGTCGGTTCTGCGAGCGGGCGTCGGCCGCTTCGTCACGCGCATGGGCGTGCTCGATAACATATTCCCCGGCGGCAATTCCCCCTTCCAGCCGTTTGTCACCGTCACAAACGTCTCGGTAGACAATCCCGGAGCATCTTTGAATAACTCCGTAGCCGCGCCATTGACCATCACTACGCTGAATCGCAATCTGAAACCGCCAGAGGCCTGGAACTGGAACGTCACGTTTGAACGGCAAATGCCGCTCGATTCGGTTCTGTCCATTGCTTATGTCGCCCACCGCGGGCTGCATACCTGGCAGGTTTATGACATCAACCAGCCCGCTTTGAACAGCGTGACTTCGGGCACCAGCGTCAATGCGGTCCGCCCCTATCAAGGCTTCGCTGAAATTCAAGAAGAAGAGAGCAACGGCACTTCCATGTACAACTCCCTACAAGTTTCCTGGAATCGCCGCTTCTCCAAAGGCTACAGCTTCGGTGTGTCTTACACGCTCTCCAAGAACATGGACGATAGTTCGAGCTACAGCAACTTGGTCCCCTACACGCCCAATACCCGCAATTTATGGGGGCCTTCGGAAAACGATGCGCGCCACATCCTGGTGGTCAACTATTCCTATGAGCTGCCGATCTTAAAAAACAACAACCGTATGGCCGGCAAGCTTCTCGGCGGTTGGCAGATCAGCGGCACCGCCCAATTCCAATCCGGCTCGCCCTGTGGCGTGGGAACAAATAATGATTTCGCCGGTCTCGGTGAGTACGGCAGCTTCGGCTGCGGCTCGGAAGGGCAGTTCTGGAACATCAATGGAAACCCAACTACCCTCGGCAATTTTGCCGGAGGCGGCACCGGCGTTGGACCAACCTATTTCAGCACCACAAACCCCAACGGCAGCCCCATCTTCACCCAGCCGGCCGCGGGCACCATCAATCTGCAGCCCGGCGTGCGTAACTCGGTATATGGCCCCGGCTTCCAGGATTGGAACCTGGCGCTGTTCAAGCGCTTCGTCGTATCCGAAAAGACCGCGTTCCAGTTTCGCGCCGAAGCCTATGACTTCGTTAACCACCCTAACTTGGGCGCCCCGAACTATAACCCAACCTCTCCTCAGTTTGGGGAGGTCACCAGCAAGACCAACCTGGCCCGCAACTTGCAACTCTCATTACGTTTTGATTTCTAAAGCGTAAATAGAAAGTTAAAAGATTACTAGTCTAAGACAAAAGGGGGCTTACGCCCCCTTTTGTTATTTGTCAAGTGTAAAAAGATAAAGTTTTTATGTTAAAACAATTGCTCTAGCTGCCCTAGTGGCAATATACTCGTCAACAGGCGTCTAATCTGGCTGTACTACTAGGGCCAGATCTACCCGGGTTTCGCTTTCCCGGTATTAAAACTCAATGTCGAGGAGTATCTATGAGGGCAAGTATCACTGCCAAGTTTGCACACGTTTGCATAGCGATAGTTTTGTGTATCGCTTTTTCTACTGCCGCGTTCGCACAGTCCGACGCTGGCACCATCACTGGCTTTGTTAGAGATCAATCCGGTTCCATCGTTCCCAACGCCGCGGTTGTCATCAAGAGTGAAGCCACTAACGAAGAGCATCCCGTCACCACAGACGGCCAAGGTCATTACACCGTTACCAACCTTGCGCCCGGTCTCTACACGATCACGGCGGACGCTCCCGGCTTCAAGAAATTTTCCAGCAACCACAACACTTTGAACGCGAGTTCCACCATCTCGCTCGATGGCGTTCTCACCGTAGGTCAGAATACCGAAACCGTCGAAGTGACCGCCACTGCCTCTCAGTTGCAAACTGAGTCGGGAGCGGTGCAGCAGTTGGTCACTGGTAAGCAGGTTTTGGATCAGGAGTTAAATGGTCGCAATCCCATCTACATGGCACAAATGCTTCCCGGCGTCCGCGCGGGTGGCACCATGGGTGACTTCAACTTCAGTCTTTCGAACGGCGGTTACGCCATCAACGGCGCGCGCAGCCAGGACACCGCCATTACAATGGACGGCGCACCGGCCGTACGTACCCGCGGCAACGGCACCGGCATCGGTGTGCCCAACGTCGATTCCACGGCCGAGATTCAAGTGTTAACCGCCAGTTTCGCGGCTGAATACGGCGGCGCGGCCGGTGGCCAAATCCGCATCGTCGGCAAAAGCGGCACTACTAATTTTCACGGAGCCATGTACGAATACTTCCGCAACTCCGCGATGAACGCCAATACCTGGGGACGTAACCAATCCGGCACGAGCTACGCCGCCCCGTTCCGTTATAACAACTTCGGTTTCGCGGTAGGCGGTCCGCTGTGGGTTCCGAAGGTCACCAGCAAGTTCCGCAATAAGTTCTTCTTCTTCGTCGCCCAGGATTGGATTCGCTATCGCTTTACCGATACCCAAACGCAAGCTGTCCCCACAGCTTTAATGCGCCAGGGAAACTTCAGCCAATTGCTTGGCTCGAACCCTTGGTACAGTGGCTCGACGCAGCTCAAAAATCCAACTACCGGTGCTCCCTATCCCAACAACATCATTCCCACCTCACAGTTAAGCCCGAATGGCCTCGCCATTATGAATGCCTATCCGGCCGCGACGCCAGGGTATACAAATGGAACTCAAAACTGGATCGCGCAAGCTGCTCACCCCATTAATCAGCGCAAAGGAACCTATAACGGCGACGTTGTTCCGAACGACAAAAATCACATTATCATTCGCCGCACTGATTTCGACTACTTTGAATATCAGCCGTTTGACGGCGGCTCGGGTTTAACCGCTAAATACTTTATCCGTCCCAACCAGACCAACACCATAGGCTGGACTTACACGATCAGTCCGACCATGGTGAATGAACTGACTGCCACTGCCAGTGTTGACGATGTGGGTATCCCGGTCAATACGGCTTTGGCGGGCTTTAATCGCTCCACGTTAGGTATCAATTATCCGTATATATTCGGCGGGAAAGATATCCCCGGCAAAATACCTTCCGTCACGCTGAATGATTCGTTCTACAACCTGGCCGGCGGCCCATATCCCTCCCATTCCTCCGGTCCTATCTACACCCTTTCCGATAGTTTGACGAAGGTATGGGGGAATCACACTATCAAGGCTGGCTTCTACTACAGATACGCTGGTGAAAACGACGGCGATCAGATCAACGTCAGCACCGTTCCTGGCGGCAGCAACAACCAGAACGGCACCTTTCTCTTCACCGACAAGGGAACCGGCTTGACTTCCGGTACAAGTATCGCCAACCTCGCCCTCGGCATCGCCGACAGCTATACCGAAATCGGACCGCGGGCCTTCACCGCCTGGCGTAGCAACCAATACGAAGGCTTCATCCAAGATAGCTGGAAGGTAACATCAAAACTGCACATCGATTACGGCGTGCGTGCGACAGTCATCCAACCCAACGTTGCAACATGGGGTAATTCCGATTTCTTTGACCCCGCTTCTTACAATCCAGCCAATGCAGTTACCATAAACAAGACGACCGGTAACGTAAATCTGGGTACCGGTAACCCCTACAACGGCGTGGTCATTCCCGGTTTAAGTGCGTTTCCACAATCGGCGTTAGGCCGTGTTGCCGCCGCCTCGCCAGGCTCTACTCTTTGCGGTGGTGCTTCTTGCAACAGCTTGTTCGCCCCTAATCTGCCCAAGGGTTATGTCAATACGACGGCTCCTATCCAGCCGCGCGTCGGCATCGCCTATTCATTTGATCAGAAAACGGTCATCCGCGCTGGCGCTGGCCGCTTCGTAACATCGATGGGCAATTTGGACAACATATTCCCCGGTGGCAACTCGCCTTTTCAACCCTTCGTCACGGTGACCAACGTGTCCGTGGACAACCCGGGCGTCGCTTTGAATAGCACCACCGCAGCCGCCATTACCATGACCTCTTTGAACCGCAATCTGAAAGCACCAGAGGCCTGGAACTGGAACTTTACGTTCGAACGGCAAATGCCCCTGAATTCGGTATTGTCGATTGGCTACGTGGGCCATCGCGGCTTGCATGGTTGGCAGGTGTATGACATAAACCAAGCCCCCGTCAATAGCGTCAGCCCAGGCACCAGCGTGAACTACGTTCGGCCTTATAAAGGCTTCGCGGAAATTCAAGAGGAACAGAGCAATGTCAATTCCATGTACAATTCTCTGCAAATATCATGGAATCGCCGCTTTTCCAGGGGTTCCAGCTTCGGCGTTTCCTACACGCTCTCGAAAGCCATGGACAATGCGTCCAGCTACAGCAACCTGGTCCCGCTCACGGGCAATACCAGCAATCTGTGGGGTCCTTCGGAATACGACTCACGTCACATTCTTGTGATCAATTATCTCTATGAGTTGCCGTTCTTAAGAGACAACACCCGTATGGCCGGCAAACTTCTGGGTGGTTGGCAGATCAGCGGCACCGCTCAATTCCAAACCGGTACCCCTTGCGGCATCGGTTCCAACAACGACTACGCCAACATGGGCGAGTACGGCAGCTTCGGGTGCGGTTCGGAAGGCCAGTTCTGGAACATTAACGGCAATCCAACTTCGCTGGGTAATTTTGCCGGACCCACTGGTACCAATGGTTCGCCCACCTACTACAGCATTAAGAACCCCAACGGTAGTTCGATCTTCACCGCTCCGGCAGCAGGCACCATTAACCTGCAACCGGGCGTGCGTAACTCGGTCTACGGTCCCGGCTTCCAGGATTGGAACATCGCGCTGTTCAAGAAGTTCGCCCTCAACGAGACCACCGACTTCCAGTTCCGCGCAGAAGCCTACGATTTCATCAATCACCCCAACTGGAGTGCGCCGAGTTTCAACCCGACGTCCTCCCAGTTTGGTGAAGTCACCAGCAAGACCGGGCTCTATCGTACCTTGCAACTCTCGCTGCGCTTTGACTTCTAGTTCCAGTGCAGTACCCAGGCTCCCGCACTCCGGTGCGGGAGCCTTTTTCTTGCTTATTCGCAAATACGGAAAGTGTTAAACATAGATAAGACATGGCACAAGTGAAAGCCACTCCCAAAACATACGACGTCGTAATCGTCGGCTCCGGCGCGGGAGGTGGTGTTGCCGCTGACGTCCTTTCCAGGGCGGGCGCGAAGGTTTGCATCGTCGAAGCCGGCGACCTATTCGACTGCACGAAAGACACTAAGATGTTTCAGTGGCCGTATCAGGTGCCCCACCGCGGCGCCGGCACCCACGATAAGTCTTGGGGCGCATTTGACGCGACTACGGTAGGTGGTTGGAATGTCCCTGGCGAGCCTTACGTGAATGCCCCAGGCTCGGAATGGACTTGGTGGCGCGCTCGCATGTTAGGCGGCCGCACCAATCACTACGGCCGCATCTCCCTCCGTATGGGGCCTTATGATTTCAAGCCCTATAGCCGTGATGGGAAGGGCTTCGATTGGCCCATCACCTATGAGGATCTGGCGCCCTACTACGATAAGGCCGAATCGCTCATTGGCGTATTTGGCACGCACGAAGGCCTCGAAAATACTCCCGACGGCAAGTTTCAGCCCGCGCCCGCGCCGCGTGCCTACGAACGTCTCATCAAAGCCGGCTGCGACAAGCTCAACATCCCGTGCGTCCCGTCGCGCCTGGCGATTCTCACCCGTCCGTTGAATGGCCGGCCGGCTTGCCACTATTGCGCGCAATGCGGCCGGTCCTGCGGCGTCAACGCCAACTTCAATTCGCCCGGCGTGCATATTTTCCCGGCCATGAAAACCGGCAACCTGACGCTGGTGACCGGCGCCATGGCGCGTGAAGTCATAGTCGGCCCGGATGGCATGGCCGCTGGCGTCTCCTACGTGGACAAGAAGACCCGCACCGAAATGGAAGTGCGCGGCAAAATCGTGGTTCTGGCCGCAAGCTGCTGTGAAACCGCGCGCATCCTGCTCAATTCCAAGAGCAGCCAGTATCCCAACGGTCTCGCCAACGAAACTGGCATGGTAGGCCGCTACATCATGGATACGGTCGGCGCGGAAACCAGCGGATTCCTGCCCATCATGCAAGACCTGCCGCCCCAGAATGAAGACGGGGTGGGCGGCATGCACATGTACATGCCGTGGTGGAATTACAAGCAGCAATTGGCTAACAAGATGCCGTTTGCCCGCGGCTATCACATCGAAATCGGCGGCGGCCGTGGACTTCCGGGCGCGGGCGCATTGGGTGGTTACCCCACGCACTGGCTCGGTGGCGGCTACGGTGTTGAAATGAAGCAAAATCTGCGTAAGCTGTACGGTTGCGAAGTGCATTTCTCCGGCCGCGGCGAAATGATTCCCAACGACGATAGCTATTGCACCATCGATCCCAACGTCGTCGATCAATGGGGCATCCCCGTGCTGCGCTTCAACTTCAAGTGGAGCCAGGATGAAATCCTGCAAGCCAGACACATGCAGGAAACCTTCCAGGAAATCATTCATGCCATGGGCGGCATCGTCACCAACACTTATGACGCCGACCAGAACTGGGGCATCAAGCGCGGCGGCGAGATCATTCACGAAGTGGGCGCAACTAAAATGGGAAGTGATCCAAAGACTTCCGTGCTAAATCAATATTGTCAATCGTGGAGCTGCAAGAATCTGTTTATTACAGATGCTGCGCCATTCGCCAGCAACGCCGACAAGAATCCAACTCTGACGATTTCCGCTCTGGGCTGGCGCACATCGGATTACATTGTCGATCAGGTAAAGAAATTGAACGTAAAGGTCTGAGTATGGCAGATAAAAAACCTTCGGAATCCAATAACTCCGGCGTCAGCCGCCGCGACATGTTCAACATCATCGGCTCCGTGCCGGTGCTGGCGGCGGTAACAGCCGGAACTGCCGCTGCCCAATCCATGGAAGGTCATGCGCATATGGCAGCGGCGGCTACTCCCACCGCCAAGGGCCCTTATGTCCGCCAAACCTTCGATGAGCATCAGTGGAAGACGGTCAGTGTTCTTTGTGATCTCATTATTCCCGCCGATGAACACAGCGGCAGCGCCACCCAAGCCGGAGTGGTTGAGTTTTTAGACGACTGGCTCGCCTTCCGCACCAAGGAAGACGGAAGTGAGAATTTGCGTTCGCAAATGTTGGGCGGCCTGATGTGGCTCGACCGTGAGAGCCGGAAGCTCTCGCAAACCGATTTCGCCAGCGCCCCGGTTGGGACACAGAAACAGCTTCTGGATCGGGTCGCTTATCCCAAGCGCGCCGCCAAGGAAGACCATAACTGGGTTACATTCTTTAGCGAATTCCGCAGTCTCACCGTAGGCGGTTTCTATTCGAGCAAAATGGGCGTGCATGATCTTCCCTACCTGGGTAACGTTGCCGTCATGGAATGGAAAGGCTGCGATCCTAAAGTGTGGGCCATCATCGAAGAGCGTCAAAAGAACGGTTACAAGGGCATTCTAGAAGCAAAACCTTGGACCGCATCGTAAGGTTTACACTGGCGGCATTGTTTGCCATGGGCTGCTGCTTCGCGGAGCCGCCGGCTCCGCAAGCGGATCAACAGCTTGAGCTTTGGTATTACCATCACAGCTTCTTAGTCGACGGCGCGGCTGTCACAAAGAGCAAAGCGCTCATCGATAAAGCTGCTGCCGCCGGCTACACCGGCGCGGTGTTTTGGGACACCAGCTTCGACTTCATGGGTAACGACTCCTGGTCTATTGACAACGAAGACCGCATGAAGGAAGTCATGAACTACGCCCGCAAGCAGCATATGAAAGCCGTTGCGTTAGGCGCAAGCGTCGGCTGGTCAAACGATCTACTGGCGATTAACCCGAATTGGGCGGAAGCCTCGCGCGTTGTAGGCGCTCAATTCACGGTCGATGCTTCGGGCCGGAAGCTGAAACTCAACAACAGCTTTCCCGGCTTGGCGAATAGCAGTTTTGAATCTGGCAAGTCCAACTGGGATAGCGGCGATCGCGATATCGGCATCACGCAAAACGGGCGTGGCGGCAGTTCTGCCGCAACCATAGTGGATGCTAAAGCCAATGCACGTCTGCGTCAGAAGATCACGCTGAAACCGTGGCGTCAATACCATCTTTCGCTGTGGATTAAAACCTCCAGCTTCCAGGGCGGCTCCATGATCGAAGTTCTGGATAGAGGCAATCAGAAGGTGCGCTTCAACGCCACTCTTCCGGCGGGCGGCAATCACGATTGGACCCAGCTCGACTATCTGTTTAATAGCCAGGACAGCACTTCCGCCGACTTGTATTTAGGCGTCTGGGGAGGCAGTTCCGGCATCATCTCTTTTGACGATGTGGGGCTCGAGGAAACTGCGTTCGTTTATCTGGAGCACCGCTACGGCG
The DNA here is from genome assembly GCA_036488895.1 of Bryobacteraceae bacterium. GTDB lineage: Bacteria > Acidobacteriota > Terriglobia > Bryobacterales > Bryobacteraceae > Bog-105. The sequence goes on from DASXGT010000156.1 coordinate 9,224, forward strand.
CACCCTTCAGGCTATACGATCCGGCCAATCCCTCCACCGTCTATCGCGAAGGCGCGGATTACAACCAGGTGCTCGACCCTGACATGCGCGCGCCCACTCGTCCGGCGTTTCATAATGTCTTTCATTGGCCGCCTACCGCCACATTGCCCGCGGGCACTTCTCTCAAGCCAGGGCAAATCGTAGCGGCGGATTTTTACGCGGTATTTCCCATGACGATGTCGAACGAGACAGCGGTGTGTCTGACGGAGCCTGGCTTTTACAAGTGGCTCGGCCAGAATGCAAAAGAGGTGAAGCAGGTGTTGCCCCCTAACGGTGGCGTCTTGCTGAGCTTCGATGAAATTCGCCAAATGAACTCCTGCTACGCCTGCCGGTCGCGCAATATGACGGCGGGACAGTTGCTTGCCTGGAGCATCGCCAAGACTACCCAGATTTATCAATCCATCCTGCCGAAGGCGCCGCTCTTTGTCTGGAGCGACATGTTTGATCCGCACCACAACGCCCACGACGATTATTACTACGTGGAAGGCGATCTAGCCGGTTCATGGAAAGGCTTGCCCGCCGAAGTCTCCATCATGAATTGGAATCTGGATCATCTTGCCAAATCGTTGACGTGGTTCTCCGGCCGCGATCCCAAGCAGCCTGTCGCGCATCATCAGATGATTGCTGGGTTCTATGACAAAGGCGCGGGTGCGCCGGAAGCCCGGAAGGAATGGAAGCAGGCGGCTAGCATTCCGGGCATCATCGGTATGATGTACACCACCTATGCTGACGATTATTCCCAATTGCAAAGCTTCGCCGACGGAGCCAGAGCCGGTTGGCGCGATTACTTAGCTAGCTTGCCGAAGCAATAGCGGAGTTTCCGGTCCTCAGGAAGCAGTCACGGGTGCAAGGATAGCTACCACGGCGGCCAATCTATTCAATTCGTCTGTCAAATATTCAACGCGCTGGCGAATGTCGTTTAGTTCGTTCTCGTAGGTAGCCTGGGAATTCTGTCCTGGGGAAAACGCCAGAAATGCGGTTCTGGCAAACCGCGACATATTTTTGAAACCGTGCGCATGGCACGTCGCCAAAGCTGCTTCGTATTCCGCCGAAGACAACCGGAAACTCACCATTCTTGCTTTTGAATTCTTTTGCGCCATGACCGGAATAATTACGAGGCTTGAGGATGAATGTAGCAGCGGTTAAAACAGATGTCAACAGGCTGAGACATTGCTATCGCCAACAAAAATAACTACTTATTACATTATTAAGAAATCGGCGTACCGAAGTACTAGAGCGTCGGCGCACGCGCTAGCCTTTGGGTTCGTTCGGAAGGGCATCAGTACTGGAACGCCTGGATGCAACAATGCAATTTGTGACAGCCGAACCTCTAGCACAAGGCCTAGTACAGATAAAAGCGCTTCCCCGCCCCTCGCTTCCGCCTTGGCTCCGCAAAGGGCGCACGCACTTCGAATCCGTGCATTTGCTGAAAACCGAATTGCGCCAGCGCAGGCTGCATACCGTCTGCGAATCCGCCCGCTGTCCCAATATTCACGAGTGCTTTCATCGCGGCGCGGCGACGTTCATGATTCTCGGTAACTTATGTACGCGCGGCTGCGGGTTTTGTTCGGTCCCAAAAGGTTCGGCCGCCAAGAAAGAATTCACCCTGGACTCCGATGAGCCGCGCAATGTGGCTGAGATGGCGGCGCGCATGAACCTCCGCTACGTTGTCATTACAGCGGTGAATCGAGATGACCTCCCAGACGGCGGTTCCACGCATTTTGCCGAAACCGTCCGGCAAGTCAAAGCGGCTTTGCCCGGCGCTCGCGTGGAAGTACTGACCCCGGACTTTTGCGGCGACATGAATGCCGTTGCCCGCGTCCTGGATGCCGGCCCGCATGTCTTCAACCACAACATGGAGACCGTGCGGCGGCTCTACGCCCGAGTGCGCCCGCAGGCCCGCTACCGTCAATCGCTGGATGTTTTAAAATTCGCAAAAGAATACCGTCCGGAAGCGCTTACCAAGTCCGGTCTCATGGTCGGCTTGGGCGAGACGCTAGAGGAAGTTCATGAACTGCTGCGGGATGTAGCTGCCGCAAACGTCGATGTCGCCACCATTGGGCAGTACTTGCAACCCACGCGCCGGAACCTGCGCGTGGCTGAGTATGTGACGCCCGCGCAGTTTGACTCGTACCGCCAATACGGTGAATCCGTCGGCTTCAAAATGGTGTTTAGCGGTCCGCTGGTGCGCAGTTCTTACATGGCCGATCAGGTAAGCGAAGAAGCGGCCCACGGCATTGATCCACTCGCGTGATGAACCTTTATGCGGCGAGAAATCGCCCATTATTAGCAGCGTTCCATACCTTTCTAGCGCTGCTATCCGCCATCCTGCTGCTGCTTGTTCTTCCGGATTTCGATGTTCGTTGGCTGGCGCCGGTTGCATTGGTTCCATTACTGGTCGCGCTGGCCCAAACTCTGCAGGGCTGGCAGCGTTTCTTGTATGGATGGGCAGCCGGCATCTTCTTCTGGTTTTTCCTGTGTACGTGGATTCAATTTGTCCTGGAAGTCCACGGAGGCATGGGCCGCTGGGGCGGCTGGGCTTCCTTCTGTCTTTTTGCGGTTCTGAAGGGATTGCACTTCGCGGTATTTAGTTGGCTAGCTGGTCCAATCATGCGGCGCGTGTACGCCGTGCCCGCCGTGGCGGCACTCTGGACCGGACTGGAACGCACCCACGCCACGTTCGGATTCACTTGGCTTGATCTCGGTAACGCAGGCATCGACATGTCCGTGCCGCTGCGGCTGGCGCCTTTTATCGGTGTGTATGGACTGTCGTTCGTATTCGCCATGCTGGCGGTTGGACTCGCTTGCGTGATCCTCCGGTATCCGCGCATACGTCTGACGCCGCTGCTGCTGTTGCCCTTGCTTTGGCTGCTCCCTGCAATTCCGGAACACATGCCGGCCCCCAAGCGCGCCTTGCTGGTTCAGCCCAATATTGACCCGGAAATCCAGTGGACCAGCCTTCTGCAAGAGCAAACGGAGCGGCAGTTAAGCCTTCTTTCGAACGCCCTACCCGCGCCGCTAATCATCTGGCCGGAATTACCCGCGCCCCTGTATTTCTATAGCGACCCTGATTTCCATCACGCGGCTCAGGAAATCGCCGCCCGCCACGGCTACTTCCTGTTTGGCACGGTCGCCTATACGCGGGCCAAGGATGCGCTCAATTCCGCGGTCCTGCTGGGCCCCGACGGCGGCGAGATTGGCCGCTACGACAAAATTGATCTAGTCCCATTCGGCGAATTTGTGCCGCCAGTTTTCGGGTTCGTTAATCGCATTACCCAAGAGGCCGGTGGCTTTGTACCCGGTGACACGATTAAGGTTCTGCCCGCCGGCCAAGACCGCCTGGGTGTTTTCATTTGCTATGAAGCTGCGTTCCCCGATCTGGTTCGTCAATTTACCAAGCAGGGCGCCAACGTCTTGGTCAACCTGTCGAACGACGGCTACTTCGGCCATAGCGAGGCGCGTGAACAACACCTGCTCATCGCCCGCATGCGTGCGGTGGAAAATCGGCGCTTTCTGATTCGCTCCACCAATGACGGTTTAACGGCCATCATTGACCCCTCCGGCCGAATTATTCAAAGTATTCCTCCGTATCGGCAACTCGCGGCGCCTATTCGCTACGGCGTGGTGAATGAGACCACATTCTATGCGCGCCACGGGGATTGGTTCGCCTGGGGCTGTTTGCTCGCGGGCGTGGCGTGTGCATTTCTGAGCTTTACACCGCAATATTTAGGCCGGGAGATCAGCTAAGAGCCGCTCCAGCGGCATCACCTCGGTTTTGGGGTTCAGGCGGTACGTTTCTTTACCTGGATAAAGGACAATCTGCCGGGTCGCCCGAATATCCTCGCTGCCCAGGTAGAAGCCTTTACTGGGAGACGGGTCGCTCACGGAGCGCTTGATCTCAATGGCCCAACGCTGTTTCGCGCTGAACTCAATAACTAAATCGATCTCAGCCCCAGCCGAAGTGCGATAGAAATGAGCACGCGCCGTGGACGGTAGCGCGTCCAGAATGTTCTCAATCAGCGCGCCTTCCCAACTGGGTCCGGCGACCGGGTGGCCGAGCAACTCTTCCTCATCCCGAATGCCTAATAAGGCGTGGACTAAACCGCTGTCGCGTATATAGACTTTGGGAGTCTTGACCAAGCGCTTTTTCGTATTAACAGCCCAGGGTTGCAAGCGCCGGACAAGCAGTAAATCGACCATGATGTCGAGATAGCGGGCCACGGTCTGGCCGCTCACGCCCAGGCTGCTTGCCAACTGCGCCGCATTCAGCAGTTGGCTTTGATTGTGGGCCAGCATCTGCCAATAACGCCGCAATGTTTCCGCCGGAATGCGTGGTCCTAGCGCGGGCACGTCGCGCTCCAGATAGGTTCGAATGAAGGCAGTGCGCCAAGCGAAGCTGTCGGCGTCGTTATCAGCCAGGAAGCTATCGGGAAAGCCGCCTCTTACCCAAAGCTGACTTGCGGGCGCGATGCCGGCCACCTCTGTTGCGGAGAACGGCGTGAGTTCTTCATACGCGAGACGGCCGGCCAGCGTCTCGGCTGATTGATGCAATAGATCGATAGAGGCTGAGCCCAACAGCAAAAACTGACTGCTCCGTTTTCCTTTCTTGCGGCGCCGGTCAATGATGCTTCGCAGCGTCTGGAAGATGCCAGGCAGGCGGTGGATCTCATCCAGAATGACCAGCTGATCCTCGTGCTCCGAAAGATAAAGCTCCGGATCTGAGAGTTTGGCGCGATCAGATGGCAGTTCCAGATCGAGATAGAGCGCTTGTTTGCCTATCTCGTCGGCAAGGGACAGCGCGAGCGTGGTTTTACCCACTTGCCGTGGACCCAGAATCGCCACGGCCGGGAACCTGTTGAGCGCCGCGCGGATGCGGGGCTTGCTGCGGCGCTCAATGCTTAGGGGCTCAGTCATGGCTACCTTGTAATTATGCCATGCAATGGAAGATTTACAAGGTTGAACAGAATCTTGAAATACCTTGTAATTCTTCCACCTCATGGAATAATTACAAGGTTGGAGGCGATAGACCTATTCGCAACCATCCAAACCGAGACTTTGCGCCGGTCCTATACTAATGACTTATGCCTATCAAAGACCTCGAGCGTCCTCTCGGCTTTAACACGCGAGCACTGCACACCGGCTATGATCCGGACCCCACCACGCATGCCCGCGCGGTCCCCATTTATCAATCCACTTCGTTCACCTTTGACGACACGGCTCATGCCGCGCGGCTGTTCGCACTGCAGGAGTTTGGCAACATCTATTCGCGCATCATGAACCCCACCACGAACGTTCTGGAAACGCGCGTGGCCTCGCTTGAAAATGGCGTAGCGGCGCTGGCGCTTTCCAGCGGTCAGGCTGCTCAATTCCTGGCCCTGACCACGATTGCCGCGCCTGGCAGCCACATCGTTTCTTCCAGCACGCTGTATGGCGGGACCTTCACGCAGTTCGATGTCACCCTGCGCCGCCTGGGCTATGATTTCACGTTCGTCGATGCCGACGAACCCGAAAACTTCCGCCGCGCCATTACTCCCAAAACGAAGCTCGTCTATGCCGAAACCATTGGCAATCCAGGCAGCAACGTTCTCGATATCGCAGCCGTGGCCAAAATCGCGCACGAACACGATATCCCACTGGTGATCGACAACACTTTTGCTACCCCTTACGTCACGCGCCCCATTGATCACGGAGCCGACGTAGTTGTGCACTCGCTAACGAAGTTCATCGGGGGTCACGGTACTTCGATCGGCGGCATCATTGTCGATAGCGGCAAGTTCCCCTGGAACAACGGCAAGTTTCCCGAATTCACCGAACCTTCCCGTGCTTACCACGGCATGAAATTCTGGGAAACTTTCGGCGCTATCACCTTCATCATTAAAGCCCGCGTGGAAGGACTGCGCGATGTGGGGCCATGCGTCAGTCCCTTTAATTCGTTCCTGTTCTTGCAGGGCGTGGAGACGCTGGGCCTGCGCATGGACCGTCATTTGCAAAACACTCTTGCCGTTGCACGGCATCTAGAGAACCACCCCAAGGTCGAGTGGGTTCGCTACGCTTCGCTACCTTCCAGCCCCTACTATTCGCTAGCGGAGAAGTATACGCCCAAAGGCGCCGGCGCTGTTTTTTCGTTTGGCGTGAAAGGCGGATACGATGCGGCCAAACAGTTTATCGAGAAGCTGAAAATCTTCTCGCATTTAGCCAATGTTGGCGATGCCCGCAGCTTGGTGATTCATCCGGCGTCTACCACGCATCAACAGCTAGGTATTGTCGAGCAGGCTGCCGCGGGCGTTACGCCGGAATTGATTCGCCTATCCATCGGCCTGGAAGATTTGGACGATTTGCTCTGGGACCTGGGCGAAGCACTCGGTTAGCAACTATAGCTAAACCGTCACCCAAGCGCGCTTGGCCGAGCTTTCTGCTACCTTCTCCAGCAAAATCATGCCGCGCAGGCCGTCTGCAAAGGTCGGATAATCCACCGGGGCGGACGCGTCCGCTACTTTCGCATAAAAGTGCTTGAAGACCTGTTTATGCGAGTCGTCGTACCCTTCGCTGTGGCCGCCGGGCAAATCGGCAAAGGCGGCCGCTTGCGGGTAGAACAGCGACGCGTCTTTAATCAGAATCTGGTTCGGCTCATTGCGGTGCCCGATCCAGAGCGTATCCGGCTGTTCCTGGTTCCAGGCCACGCCCGCTTTTGTCCCAAAAATCTCAAATGCGAAGTGGTTCTTCGATCCGGCGGACATCTGGCTTACCGTAAATGCGCCGCGCGCCTTCTCTCCCAGATGCAGCATGACCATGCCGAAATCTTCGGTATCGATTGGGAACGAGTCATAATCGGTGACTGTCTTCTTAGAGAACGTCTCTACCGATCCCTTGGGCCGCTTACGCGTCTTATGGAAAATCGACAAGTCCGCGCACACTTCGGTAATGTCCAAAGCCGTCAGGTGCTGGATCATATCCATCCAATGCGACCCGATGTCGCCCATGACACGCAGCTTACCGTTTGATTTCGAATCCAGGCGCCAATTCCAATCCGTATCGTAGAGCAGCCAATCCTGTGAATACGTTCCTTGCACGATCAAAATTTCGCCCAGATCCCCGTGCGCGATCATCTGGCGTATCTGCTGGACAACCGGGTAATAGCGTAGATTGTGCTGCACGCAGTTAACGGTATTCTTCGCCTTGGCGGCATCCACCAACTGCCGGGCTTCCGCCACCGTCATGCTAAGAGGCTTCTCGCACAGCACTGCCTTGCCGGCTGCAATCGCTGCCATTGACATGGGGAAGTGGTCCACGTTAGGCGTGCAGATGTGAACCGCGTCAATTTCCGGATTATTCAGAACTTCCTGCAAATTACTGGTCGCAATCGGAATTCCAGCGCTTTCGGCAAATTTTTGCGCTGTCTCCGGACGGCTGCCCACGATGGCGGCAACTTCTACGTTGCCTAATCGCCTTACGTTCTCCACATGCACCTTGCCCATGAAACCGGTGCCCACAATTGCTGTTTTGATTTTCTTCATCCTGATTCCCTCAAAAAAGTATATGGCAGCGGTCCGCAATGGCAACGCGCGCCGTACCTGCTAGTCTGTTTTTCAAGGTCTCAGTTGAGGGTTCGTGCCGTGCAAGTTCGCATTCGTCTCATGTCCAGTTCGCGGGTCCGCTGTCAGATCCGTTACCCGGTTTCCTATAAAGCTCATGACAAGGCTCGTTACAAAACCCTGGCGCTAGCGGTTTCATCGCTGCTTATACCCTGCGCCTTAATTGCATTTACTTTGGCGTTTTGGAGCATTGCCGCTGACATGCGTTGGTCTACTACTTTCTTCGTATCCACAGGGCTCTTCTCCCATTGGGAAGTCTGGCTGGCGAGCGCCGGATTACTGCTGTTGCTGGCGCGTATTCTTGGCCAAGACCTACCGGTTGATGGTGAGTAGTCGTACCACCTCGGAATAGTTGGGATAGCGTCCCGAAGTTCATAATGGCCTTCCACAAACCATAATGAAATGTCCTATTTAATGCACTTTAATTATCCCAAGCATTTGCGGAATAACGCGGCTTTTCAGCCTCCAGCCTAGTTAAACTGAAGCCACGCCGCAAATTCTTACCGGCGACAACTTTCGGTACTCCGCGTGCATCTATTTTCGTAGAAGGTAGAAGGTCAGGCATGAGTGAGTCAAGATCAACGGCAGCTGCTATTCAGGCAGGGAGCTCGCGCAGTTGGCTTTTAGGCATGCAGCGGGTTGCGGGATACGCCGGGATTTGGGCAGCGGATACCGCACAACAATTTGGAGCCGTCGTATCGGCTCTGATGGCGCCGGCAGTGCTTTCTGTTTATTCGTTCGCCGCTTGGAGCTTGGCGGATAATCTGGGGTGGACGGACAGTTTTATTTTTAGAACCGGCGCGTTGTCCAACTGGCTGGTTTGGCTTGCGCTTGCTCTTGTGATGAATTCGGCCTCCGTTATCCTCCGCCGTCAATATCCGCGCGAAAAGACAACTCATTAACGCTGGTGTAAACCGGATCTTTGTTATCCTCAAGTGAGGAAATTCGCGGCCCATGTCCTTCAGTTCGCGTTCTTACGTGAATCGATATACTCCGTCGAACCGCTTCCCGATCGGCGTGAAGTGGCTCCTGATCGTCAACATCGCGCTTTTTATCCCCTATTACGTTCAGAGTTCGCTGCACGTCGTTCTGGACATCTTTGCGCTTGTACCGGCACAGGTAGTGGAGAGATTCGCCATTTGGCAGATTTTCACCTACATGTTCCTGCACAACTCCATCATGGACGTTGTATGGAACATGCTGGCGCTATGGATGTTCGGCGCGGAGCTCGAACGCACTTGGGGCACCAATAAATTCCTGAGATTTTACTTCACGTGCGGAGTTATAGCCGCGCTCACCGTCATCGCCGCCGCTTTCCTGTTTCACTCGCCCGGCATTTTAGCGGTCGGCTCTTCCGGTGCCGTTTACGGCCTGCTGGCCGCCTACGCGGTACTTTTCCCGGATCAAACCATGCTTTTCGGGTTTTTGATCCCCATGAAATCGAAATATTTCGTGATGATCATCGGCGCGATCGTCTTTCTTCAGTCCTACATGGCGACAGTGGGCGGTCAAGGCTCAGCCATCGGCGTCACGGGCATGCTCGGCGGCATGGTGGGCGGATATTTGCTGCTGCGTGGGCGCAAACTAAAGATCCAAGTCCGGCAGCCGGTCATGGACGCCTATAAGGAATGGAAGCTGCGCCGGGCCAAAAAGAAGTTTCAAGTCTATCTGAAGAAGCGCGACTCGGGACCTGACCGCTGGGTGAATTAAACTGCTGGAAAATGGCTGGATAAACTAGATTCAACTTGCCACACTTTCCACAAAACGGCGCAACCGTTACTCGACCACGCCCGTCAGCAAAGGGAAGAGTGGTCAGAGGCACACGTCGATGAAACAGAATATTTTGCACCTTGGCATTTGCCTTTCGCTAGCGTGTTCCGGATTGTTTCCGGCGGCGCTATGGGCGCAAGGACCAGCCACCCAAAGTAGCGATCCGGTCGCCACGCCCAAGAAAAAACCCGCGGACACCGCTCCGCCCCCCGACAAGCCGCCCATCCCTTCCGAATTCAAGAAGCCCAAGGATGCCGTTAGCCCCGACGCGCCTACCTTCCGTTCCAATGCGACTACGGTCAGCGTGGACGTCGCGGTCATGGATGACCACCAGCATTTCATCCCTGGGATTGGCCAAGAGAAATTCCGCATTGTCGAAGACGGCGTGCCGCAGCAGGTCGCCCAGTTTGGCCGAAGTGAAGCCCCGATGACCATTTGCATGTTGATCGAGTTTAGCGGGCGCTTTCAGCAATATTGGACCAGCGGCTGGTATGAAACGCTTCAGGCCTCTTATGGTTTTCTCAATACCCTGAAACCCGACGACAACGTTGCGGTGGTTACCTACGATTTGCGGGACACAATCCTCTCCGATTTCTCGCCCGATAAGCGCAAGGCGGAAGAAGCCATGAGCATGTTGCGCATTCCCGGTTTCAGCGAATCGAATGTGTTTGATGCTCTGACCGACATGGCGGATCGCATGCAGGCAATTGAAGGGCGCAAAGCGATCCTCTTGATTGCCAGCGGCCTTGACACTTTTAGCAAAATTACTTTCGACAAGGCGCGTCGTAGTTTACAGGAATCCGGCGTGCCCATTTATACCGTCAGCATTTTGCAGATTGCGCGAATCATGGCGGAATCGCGCGGCATGGGCCCGATTGCGGAAATGGATTTCCTGCAGGCAGACAACGAAATGCGGACGTTTTCCAAAGAAACCGGCGGCCTTAGCTTTTTCCCGCGATTTCCCGGCGAATATCCCGAGGTGTTCCGGCAAATCTCGCAGGCGCTGCGCGATCAATATTCGCTTTCGTACCACCCCACCAACACGGCCCGCGATGGCAAGTTCCGCCACATAAAAGTGGAGCTCGTCAATCCGGAAAACAATGAGCCGCTCCGCATTGTCAACCAAAAGGGCAAGGCGATCAAATACCAGATTGTGGCGAAAGCCGGCTACAAGGCGCCGCGCGAAGTGGATTAATCTAGCTTGATTTAATCCGCCGCGGCTTGCAATTTAAAATTGCTTGACTGCTTTACATGATGTGTCAAGCACTAAATGTGTAGCTATTTGAGTTCGATAGAAAAGCATTGACACTGCGCATCGGCAATTGCTACCTTCGTCTGGTCTCTTCTGATGCGCTCTGCTTCCTTTTCCCATCGCGCCCCTATTCAAGCCTCCATTCTTCTCGTGGACGACAACCGTGACGGCATTCTGGCCCGCCGCTCCGTCCTCGAAGAGTTGGGCTATCAGGTTGTCACAGCCGGTTGTGGCTTTGACGCTTTGCAGATCGCCGGTGAGCGAACTTTTGACCTGGTCATCACTGATTACAAAATGTCGCCCATGGATGGCCTGGAGTTAATCTCAAACCTGCGCGGGCGCAATGTGAAAACTCCCATCATCCTTCTGACCGGGTTTGCCGAATCTCTGGGCCTGCGGTCCGGCAACACTGGCGCGGATGTCGTCATTCAAAAAAGCGCCAACGAAGTAACTAATTTGATGCGGCATACCAAACGCCTGCTGAGTCCGCGCAAGCCCGTTGCTTCCCAGATTCCCCCTAAAATGCCGCCGCGTACCGGCACGGGAGATCAGTAATCTCTTCCGGAGAACGATAATAGTCGTTTGAAGGCTATCCTCAGATTCGCCATCGTTTGGGCTCTAGTGATTGCGGTGTTGTCTGCCGCGCCGCCTGCCGTAAAAAGACCAGCGTCCAGTGGTTTGTCGCTGCATGACCGTATTGCGCAGCTCATCATTGTCCGTGGGTATGGCGACTACCCACCCTCCAGCGATGCCGAATACCGGCGGTTCACCCGTTGGATCACACAAGACCATGTAGGCGGCTTCATTGTCGCCGGGCGCATCCGCAATGGCAGCGTCATCGCCGCTCAGCCGTTTGAGATGGCGGCTTTTATCAATCACATGCAGCGTCAGGCGAAGACCCCGCTGCTGGTGGCCTCCGATTTTGAGCGTGGGGCTTCCATGCGTGTCGCCAACACGGCGCGCTTCCCTTACCTGATGGCCTTTGGAGCCGCGCATGATCTGGATGCGATGCGCCAGTTGGGAGCGGCCACCGCCCGCGAGGCTCGCGCTCTGGGTGTCACCTGGGTCTTCGCGCCCGATGCCGATGTCAACAATAATCCCGATAATCCGATCATCAACGTGCGTTCTTATGGCGAAGACCCCCAAGCCGTCGCCGCCGGTGTGTCCGCATTCATCGAAGGCGCGCATTCCGACAAGAACGCTTATGTTCTGCTAAGCGCCAAACATTTTCCCGGCCATGGCGACACGGCGGAAGATAGCCACATGCAACTGGCTAAACTCGATCAATCGAAAGAGCGCCTGGAATCGTTGGAGTTGGTCCCGTTTCGCGCGGCCATCGCGCACGGCGTTGATTCCATCATGACCGCTCATATGTCCGTGCCCGCCTTCGAGCCGTCCGGTATCCCGGCTACTGTTTCGCGCAACATCCTGACGAACCTGCTGCGCGACGAAATGGGCTTCAAAGGCATTGTCGTGACCGACGCCATGGAGATGCAGGGCATCGCCGCGCTCTATTCCACCGGTGAAGCCGCCGTACGCGCGATTGAGGCGGGCGCGGACGTGTTGTTGATGCCAACCGACCCCGCTGAGTGTATTCGCGCCCTGGAAGCGGCTGTGGCCAGCGGCCGGATCAGCAGGCAGCGTATTGATGCAAGTGTCGCGAAGATTCTTGCCGCAAAACGGCGCGCCGGTTTATTTCGTACCCGCGTTGTCGATCTGGATGCGCTCTCCAACCAACTGGAAGACAAAAAATCAGACGAGCTTGCCGAACGGGTGGCAAACCGCGCAGTCACTCTGTTGAAAGATGAGGCGCATCTTTTTCCGATTCCAAACCGGGACGGCCCGTGCCTGGTGGTGATGTCCGAAAGTGCTTTCTCTACACGCGGCGAAACGCTCGCGCGCGATCTACGCCGCCGGCTTCCGGCCTTGAAGACGTTCGTGACGAATTCCGCCATGCCGGACGATTTGCTGTCCGCCATCGCTGGACAAACGTCACAGTGCAAACAGATTTACGCGGCTACTTTCGTAACGGTTGCAGCCAATCGCGGCAGCGTTGCACTGGAGGGTGGCTTAGGCAAATTTCTCAAAATGCTAGTGCATGGGACTGTTCCGGTCGCGTTGCTTTCTTTCGGCAATCCCTACTTGTTGCGCGACGTTCCCGAAGTGGGTACTTATGCTGCGCTGTTTAGTACTGCTACCACTTCGGAGAGCGCCGCCGCCCGTGCCATTCTAGGCGAAATTCCGATCACCGGGAAAATGCCCGTCTCGATCCCCGGCCTCGCGAAAATTGGCGACGGTCTTCGTGTAGCCGCACAACCTCGCGCACCATCTAACTAATCGCATGATAAAAATTACCTGGCTTGGACACGCTACGTTTGAATTCCAGTTTGCCGGCGGCGAAGTGCTGCTGCTTGATCCCTGGATCGAAGGACAGCCCAAATATCCGAAAGATCACAAAATTGAGCGCGTGGATGCCATCGCCGTCTCGCACGGCCATTCTGATCACGTGGCTAGTGTCATTCCGCTGACGGAAAAATTCGCGCCGAAACATGTCGTCGGCATCGTGGAAGTAGCCGGTTTCTTCCAGAAGAAAGGCGTCAAGAACACCGTGGGGATCAACAAAGGCGGCAGTGTCGATCTTGGATTCGTCAAGCTCACCATGACGCACGCGTTGCACAGTTCCAGCCTGTCAGATGGCGACAATTCGCTCTATGGCGGCGAGGCTGCAGGCTTCCTGCTTACGCTGCCGGATGGACGCCGGGCCTACTTTGCGGGCGATACTTGCGTTTTTTCGGACATGTCGCTGATTGCTGAGATTTATCAGCCGGAGCTGGCCCTGCTGCCCATTGGCGGCTTCTACACGATGGATCCACTGCAAGCCTCCCATGCGGCGAGGCTTCTCAAAGTAAAACGCGTGATCCCCATGCACTATGGAACATTCCCAGCGCTCACTGGCACCCCCAAAGAACTGGCGGATTATCTGAAGAAAGACAAGATCGATGTCTGGGATCTTGCGCTCGGCGTGCCGGCAACCTGGTAGCTCGTTAATACCGCTGCAGGATTACGTCCTGAAAGCCGGCGACCTTCCGCAGCTTGTCGCGCGTGGCGGAAAGCTCGGTTGTATCGCGTATCGGGCCTACCAGTACGCGATACACCTTCCCGCTGCTGCCGGGCTTCGGCACCGAATGCGCTCGAAAGCCCTCTTTGGTCAGCACGTCCGCGACACCGTAAGCATCGTCGCGCGCGAGCGCCGTCACCTGCAGAAACAGTTGCCCGCTTTGCGGCGTATATTCGTCCGCGACGTTGCTGGCCGGCGCCGCTTCCGATGGTTGCTTTGCCGCCGCTGCTTTCCCTTTACCTTTTCGCTTAGGCGCGCCTAACGGGGCCGGTTCCTGCTCATCTGGATTTACCACTAGGGCGTTTGGCTTAGCGGCTAGGCGATTGTCTGCTTTCGCCGCGCTGCCGGCGTCTTCAGAACCGCTACCGCTTGCCGGGCCCACCGGGTGCGTCTCCAATCCGCTGTCCTTCGGTTGAGCATCGGTCACGGGCGCCGCCGCAATCAGCGGTTTTTTCTCCGGCGAACCCCGGCCCACCATGTACCCGCCAGTGAAAGCCACGAACAGTAAAAAAGCGATCACAAAGAATATCGCCAGCAACTGCTTATTGCCAAGCAGGATCTCCGATTCGTTTTCGCCGCCAGAAGACATTTCAATTCAAATTGTACTGAAAATGTTTAAGTTTTAAAAATAGCCCGCCCGCGATACAGTACTTAGAGGGTCTATGAATGTATCGTTAGCGCGTCTTTTTGCGCACTGTTCGTGCGCAAGTTCACGCGTTTTGTTGGTTGCGGTGCTTCTTGTGCAAGGGGCAGGTTCCGCATTCGCTCAGGGCGCGTCAAAGTTGAGCGTCTTACCCGGTATGCCGCCGGTGCTGGATTTGAACAATCTTTACTCCGCCGCGGGCGCGGGGATGATGTCGCCGGTGGTTGCCAATTTCCCCAGCCGTGTTTATGTTCCTAATTCAAAGAGCGACACGGTCGACGTCATTGACCCCTCCACATTCAAAATCGTCGGTCATTTCGTTCTGCCCAAAAAAGGGAAGCTGTTGGAGCCGCAGCACGTGGTGCCTTCCTGGGATCTGAAAAGGCTTTGGGTGGCCCAGGATTTAGGTGACCAGCTGACTGAGATTGACCCGTCTACCGGCAAACAAGGCAAAACCATTCACGTTGACGACCCGTACAACATGTACTTCACGCCCGACGGCAAATACGCCATCGTGATGGCGGAGCGCGAAGAGCGTATTGATTTCCGTGACGCGCAAACGATGGAAGTAGTGAAGCGCGTGCCAGTGAATTGCAAAGGCGTGAACCACGCCGATTTTTCACCTGACGGCCGCTACATGATTGCCACTTGCGAGTTCGATAACCAGATGATCAAGGTGGATATCGCCGAAAAAAAAGTGTTGGGCCATATCAGCCTGTCGCCCAAAGGCATGCCGCAGGATTGCCGCATCTCGCCCGATGGCAAACTGTTTTACGTTGCCGACATGGATGCGAACGGCATTCACTTGATTGACGGCGACTCGTTCAAAGAGGTCGGCTTTATGAAGACCGGAAAAGGGGCGCACGGCCTGTACTTCAGCCGTGACTCCAAAATCCTCTATATATCCAATCGCGGCGAAGGAACGATATCGCTACTTGATATGGCGACTCACAAGCTCACCACCAAGTGGGTGATTCCTGGCGGCGGGAGTCCGGACATGGGCGGCGTATCGGCCGACGGCAAGTCGCTTTGGCTCTCCGGCCGCTATGACCGGGAAGTTTACGTTTTCAATACGGCCAATGGCGCTTTGCGGGCGCGGATCCGAGTGGGCGCTGGGCCGCACGGGCTTTGCGTCTATCCACAGCCCGGCCGCTATTCGCTAGGTCACACCGGAAACATGCGTTAGTACCGTGAGCCACCCATCGTCATCTGAACATCCGCCCCGCAAACCAGAGCCTTGGCTGAGAGGCCCTATTCCGGGCGTGAACCCGCTGATTGCGCCGGTGTTTCACAGCTTTCTCCAGGTCCGTGAAGAACTGGGTCAACATACCGCCGGCCTTACAACCGAACAGGTCTGGCAAGTTGTAGCCGGCACTTCGCTTGGATTCCATCTCAGTCACATTGCCGGTAGCGTGGACCGTCTTTCCACCTATCTTGCGGGCGAGCAACTGACTGACGCGCAGCTTGAATTCCTGGGCCATGAACCCGAGGCAGGTGCGAGTCTTGCCACTTTGCTCGTTCTCATAGATGACCGTTTGTCCGCTTGCGAAGAGCGCCTCCGTCAAATTAATCCGGGTTCGTATGCTGAACCTCGCACGGTGGGCCGCCGCGCCTTTCCCACTACCGTGATCGGGCTCATGGTTCATTTGGCCGAACACACCCAGCGCCACCTAGGGCAGGCGATTCTGCTTTCGAAACTTGTGCGGCAAATAAGCGCAAAGGGCGCGGATCTCGCGCCGCCGGATGAAGGACCTAGCGGCTTCCCCAAAAGTTGATGCCGGACATCGTTCAACTCCTCCTACGCAATCGCAACTATCGCAGCCTCTGGTTCGGCCAAATAGTCAGTGAAGTCGGCGACCACTTCAACAACATCGCGGTGCTCAGTCTGGCCGTCGAAGAGACGCATAGTGGCGCGGTGGTAGCCACGCTGATGCTGTCGCGCGCCATTCCCGCCGTGCTCGCCGGTCCGCTTGCTGGAGTCATTCTCGACCGTTTCGACCGCCAGCGCATCATGATTGCAAGCGACCTGATCCGCGGCTTCATTGCGCTGGGCTTCGTCTTTGTTGTCGGCCGCCCTCAGATGGGTGCAATGTATCTTCTCAGCGCGCTGCTGATGCTGGCCTCGCCGTTTTTTACCAGCGGACGCTCCGCCATTCTGCCTACCATCGCCACCCCCGGCGAGCTCCACACCGCCAATTCGCTGACGCAAACCACAGGTTGGCTGACGCTGGCGGTGGGGGCGTTCTTCGGCGGCACCTCAGCCGCGCATTTCGGTTACCGGATTGCCTTCATTTTTAATTCGCTGTCGTTTTTCGTTTCGGCATTCTGTATTTATCGCCTGCGCTCCGTGCAAGGGCATTTCCGTGCGGAGCATCGCAGCCTGAATGAGACGCAAGTCGCCCGACCATGGCACGAATACCGCGAAGGGCTCCGGTACATGGTGAAAGCGCCGCTGATTCTAGGTATCGGCCTCATCGCCGTAGGTTGGGCGAGCGGCGGTGGAGCGGCCCAGGTGCTCTTTACCCTTTTCAGCGAGCTTGTTTTCAAGCGCGGCGCACAAGGGTTGGGCCAGCTTTGGGGGGTCGCCGGCGTAGGGCTGCTGATCGGTGGCATCGTCGGGAACCAGCTTGGTAAACGCATTGGTTTCGATGCCTATAAGAAGACTGTTTTCTTTTGCTACCTGCTGCATGGCGCCGCTTACGTGGTCTTCAGTCAAATGCGCAGTTGGGGTTGGGCGCTCTTCTTTATGGGGTTTTCCCGCGCCGCTGTTGCCGTTAGTTCGCTATTGAATTGGTCGACTTTGCTGAAACACGTGGACGACCGCTATCGCGGCCGCGTTTTCTCCACAATCGAGACCATGAACTGGTCCACCATGATGCTCTCCATGCTGGCCGCCGGAACTGCCTCGCAGCACTTCGACGTTCGCGTGATCGGCGCCGCTTCCGGCCTACTCAGCTCCTCCACCGCTATTTTCTGGGGTTGGGCAAATTGGACCGGCCGTCTTCCAGAACCGGCGCTGACTAAAGACGATCCCGATGTGGAAATCCACGGTGATCCAACTACTTGACTATTGTGACCACAATAGTCATAATAGTCATTAAGAGGTGCAAAGTGGACACAAACTGGACCGTCGCCGAGGCCAAGGCCAAACTCAGCGAAGTCATTGCCCGGGCGGAATCTCAGGGGCCGCAAACGATTACCCGGAATGGCCGCACCGCCGTTGTTATGGTCTCGTATGAAGAATGGGAGCGCAAGACAAAACGAGTGGGCAACCTTGCCGAGTTCTTTGCCGCCTCGCCCTTACGCGAGGCCGAGCTCTCTTTGGAACGGCTGCCCGAAAAACCTCGTGAGATTGAGTTTTGAACTATCTGCTCGACACTAATGTCGTTTCAGAATGGATCAAACCCCGGCCTGATCCTGGAGTAATCAAATGGCTGGCGGAAGCCGACGAAGACCGTGTTTTCTTGAGTGTGATTACGCTAGCCGAGGTTCGCTATGGAATTGAGCGCATGGCGATGGGCGCCCAGCGCGACCACTTAGGCGTTTGGCTAAGAGATGAACTGACGGGACGCTTTGAAGGCCGAATTCTTCCCGTTGATCCTGCGGTCGCGGAGGCATGGGGACAACTGATCGCCCGCGCCCAAGCCACTGGACGCACACTCGGGATCATGGATGGTTTTGTGTCCGCGATCGCCGCATTGCACCAGATGACGGTGGTCACCCGCAATGTCACGCACTTTCGGGATCTTGGCCATCCCGTTTTCAATCCTTGGACCAGCTAACGGCCCAGGCCCGCGATCGTTTCCCCGCCTCATAGTAACCAATTCAAACAGTTTGAATGGTGCAATTGACATCAGTTTTTGATTCACATAGACTCTTCCTAACGTTCTGGCCAGTTGTCCCAAAGCGACTCAAGAACTAAGCTGTCACCGCCCATGAGGTCGGATCATGAAACCAGCAACCACTGTCACAAAGGTCTGCCGTATCTTGGCGGAGTTTCGAAACCGGCCTTCGCTCGGCATAACAGATTTGGCTCGGCGCACCGAATTACTTCCGAGCGATGTGCACCGTATTCTCGCTGCTCTTAAGCAGTTTGGCTACGTCGAGCAGGATTTGGAAACCAAGCGCTATCGGGTTGGCTCCGGCTTGTTGCGCCTGGGTCTCACCGCTTTCCAACAAAACGTCCTTCATTCCAATGGCGGTCCAATCTTGCTCAGGCTTTCCAAGCGCTTGGAAGCCGCCACGCATTTAGCAATGTTCGATCAGCGTGAATGTGAAGTATTTCTGATTGACCAAGTGAATCTTGCCGACAAGCCGCTATTCGAAGTACGTCTCGGCGCGACCGAGAATGTGCATGCCTCCGCGCTGGGCAAGATCATTATGGCCGGTCTCGACCGCGAAACGATTCTGCGAACGCTCGAACAGAATGGGTTGAAGAGAACCACGGGCCGCACCATCACCACGTTGGAAGCGCTTGAGGCTGAATTTCAACTGATCCGGCAGCGCGGCTACGCGCTTGACCGTGAAGAATGTGTCGAGGGCGCTTGCTGCATCGCTTCGGCGGTTCGTGATTGCATGGGCGTGGTGATTGGCGCTATCAGCGCCTCAATGGACGCCGAGCGTTTCTACAGTTTGAATCAGGCCCGCCTCGCCTCTCAGATTACAGCCGCCGCGACGGAACTATCGTCGGCGCTGGGCTATGAGGCGACTAAACTCAGTCAGTTCCGGTACGCCGGATAGCACTGCGCGAAAGCAAGTGAAAGTCATCATGAAAAGTCAAAAGATCTCAAGACGAACAATTCTAGACTGTGCCTTGCTGGCAACGGGCGCCAGTTTAACCGCCGCCACGGCTGCCGCGCCTGGCTCCAAACGCGTACTGGCGCTGATCGGAGACCGTTTTCACAATCCCGACTATATCCGCGTCGGCTTGGATAAGGTCTTCAGTCCGCTGAACCTCAAAGTAGACTACACCATTCAATACGACGCGATCTCGCGCGATTTGCTCAAAAATTATCAATTGCTGGTGATCTTACGCGATGGGATGATCTGGCCCAACGGTTACTTGGGGCCGGACGCATATACCGCATATGAACAGGGCTTCGAGAATAAGAAAGATTTTCCCGAAACGAAGTCCGTTTTGTGGATGAATGAAGAGCAAGGCGCGGCCGTGAAGGAATTCGTGAATGCCGGCAACGGACTCTACGCGATGCATAACAGCAGCCATATTTCGCATTCGTCGAAGAACTTCCGCGAGGTGATGGGCGGCGCTTACATCGGCCATCCCACCCTTCGCCCCTTCAAGGTGCGCGCCGTCAATCAAGACCATCCCATTACGCAGGGCATTGAGGAATTCATCGTTACCGATGAGCAGCACTACGTCGAATACGACAAAGACCGCAAGCATATTCTGATGGAAGCGGAAAACGTCGATGGGCTTGATTATAGTGGGCGCGGGACGAAATCGATTTCAGCCTGGGCTTACGACTATGGCCAAGGCCGGGTAGCCTTCACCGGAGTTGGGCATACCGTCCACGCGCTGTGGAATCCCCAATACCTGGAAGTGCAGAGGCGGTCCGTCCGGTGGTTGCTGAAAGAGCTCTAATCCGGTCGTCTATCTTGCATAACTTCCATTTAAAGCTCACTTCGTTGTTATTCGTTTCCGCCGCAATTTTGGCCGCGCAAGACCCGGCGGCGAGCGGAGATATCGCAGCTGGCCGCCTTCTATTTCAGAGATCCTGCACGGCTTGTCACGGTGGAAACGCAAAAGGGGGCCGCGGGCCGGACTTAACCTCAGGCCAATGGCGCTGGGGCAGTTCCGACGCCGATATCGCACACAACATTCTTACCGGCATACCGAACACGGAAATGCCGGCGTTCCCCTTAACCCCAGTCCAAGGCAAGCAGATCGTCGCATACTTGCGCTCTCTTGCAAATGCGCCGCCCGAAGAAGCGGCAAAGGGTGATCCCGCAGCCGGCCGCGAGTTGTTTTTTGGATCAGCCGGTTGTAGCCGCTGCCATATGTTCTTCGGACAAGGAGGACGTTTAGGACCTGATCTAAGTTTGCCCCCGGGCGGCCGTCGTCCCGTGAATATGCGGCAAGCCATCTTGAATCCGGACGAATCTCTGCGACACAACTATGAAACCGTTGAGGTTCGCCTGAACAACGGCCAACTCCTGCGCGGCGTGAAGAAGAATGAAGACACCTTTTCTATCCAGATCATGGATGAAAAGGAGCAGCTTCACATGCTCCGCAAGAGCGATCTGAAACAAATTACCAACCCTCGTAAGTCGCTGATGCCGGCGCCGCATTTAAATCCTGCTGAGCTTGGAAACATACTTGCGTTCTTGGCCAGTGGCAAGCCGGCCGTATCAACCGCTCCGGCGGAGTGGCATCCCAGCGCCGATTTGAATGTATCGTTCTCGCGTCTGACCAACGCATCGGCGGAGCCGCAAAACTGGCTTACCTATTGGGGGAATTATCAAAGCACTCATCACAGCAGCCTTAGCTCCATCACGCCGCGCAATGTTCGCTCGCTCGCCGCGCGCTGGTCGTATCAATTTGGGAATGGCTCGGTGGAATCCGTTCCGCTGGTGGTCGATGGCCTGATGTTCGTGTCGGGCCCGCAGAACAATGCTGCGGCGCTTGACGCTCGCACCGGCCGGCCCATCTGGCGCTACACACGCACCTTGCCGAACGTTGCCGCCCATTGCACAGTCATGACGAATCGTGGTCTTGCGGTTCTGGGCGACCGCCTGTTCATGGGAACTTTGGATGCGCATCTGGTGTCTCTGGATGCCAAAACGGGCTCGGTCATCTGGGATGTTCCCGTCGAAGATTATCAAAAGGGATTTAGCATCACGCTCGCGCCTTTGGCGATCGACGGCAAAATCATCGTGGGAATCACCGCCGGTGAATGCGCCTTAACCGGCTTCGTGGATGCCTATGATGCCGCTACCGGAAAGCGGCTATGGCGTCACCGCACCATCGCGCAAAAAGGAGATCCGAACCGCTCTACTTGGCCCAACGATAAAGCGGCTGATACCGGCGGCGGCCCCACCTGGATGACCGGAACCTATGATGCGGAGACCGACACTCTTTTCTGGACCGTGGGCAATCCATCCCCGGATTATGACGGCTCCGTCCGCGCCGGCGACAACCTTTACACCTGCAGCGTGCTGGCGCTTGATCCGGCTACCGGAAAGCTCAAGTGGTATTTCCAGTTCAGTCCTCACGACACGCATGATTGGGACGCCAATGAAACCCCGGTGCTTGTGGACTTGCCCTTTCGCGGCAGGACACGCAAGTTACTGATCCAGGCAAATCGTAATGCGTTCTATTACGTGCTGGATCGCCAGACGGGCCAATTTCTGCAAGGAAAGGCGTTTGCTCATCAGACCTGGGCCGATGGTCTGGATGATAACGGGCATCCGATAGTGAAGCCGGGGTCCACGCCCACCCCGGAAGGAACTTACGTTTGCCCCGATGCGACGGGCGCCACCAATTTTGCCGCGCCTTCCTTTGACCCGAAGACCGCTTTGTTTTTCGTGGCGGTGCGCGAGGCCTGCGCTGTGTACAGCAGCCGGACACGCGAGCCGGAACCAGGCGCGGGTTATACCGGCACCGGCCAGCGGTTGGACGAAGTGGTGGGCGCGTTCGGCGCCATCCGCGCCCTTGACGCCACTACCGGGGATACCCGCTGGAACTTCCCCATTCAGGAAGGTTCATCGTCTGCCGGAGTATTGTCAACAGGCGGCGGTCTGGTGTTCGCCACCGTTGCTGACGGTAACCTAATCGCGCTTGCGGCGGCGAATGGTAAGTTTCTCTGGCAGTATCAGACCGGCGAGCGTATTCGAAGTTCACCCATTTCCTATTCGGTGGATGGAAAACAATACATCGCCGTCAGCGCGGGCTCTGTCCTATTTAGCTTCGCGCTGCCGGACCTCTGAGTTATGAAAACCGTAATCCTTTTTCTCATGCTGTGTTCGCTGGGCATTCCGGCCGACAACCCCTTCCTCACAAATAAGACCGATTCGGCGCTGGCCGGCATGGACCCGGCACGGCTAGCCCAGATCCCCGTACGCATGAAGGAATTTGTGGACGCGGGCAAGACGGCCGGAATCGTTACACTCGTCGCCCGGCACGGACACATCGCCAGCATAGACGCCGTCGGCTATCAGGACATCGAGCGCAAGACTCCCATGCAAGCGGTTAGCATCTTCCGGATTATGTCCGTCACGAAGCCAATCACGTGCGCGGGCGTGATGACATTGGTGGACGAAGGCCGCTTGTCCCTGCTCGATCCCGTGGAGAAATTCGTGCCGGAGTTTAAAGGCATCAAGGTGAACCCCTGTGGAACGCTGGTGGGCTACAACTGCCAAGGCGTTCCAGTCTCGCGGCCGCCAAGCGTTCTCGATTTGATGACGCACACCTCCGGCCTCGGTGAGAGCGGTGCGGGACGAGGCGGCGCCGGTTCTCCGCCGAATTCACTGGCGGAACAAATAGCGATGGGCGCGTCCAGGGCCACCCTGCTTTTCCAACCGGGAACAGCCTGGAACTACAGCAATTTCGGAATCGCGGTGCTAGGCCGGATTATAGAAGTCGCCTCAGGCAAGCCGTACGACCAGTTCATGGACGAAAGGCTTTTCCAACCGCTGGGTATGAAGGACACGTTCTACGATGTTCCTGCGGACAAAGCGAGCCGTGTATCCACGCTCTACACGTATGAGGACGGCAAATTAAAAGCGTTTGCGCGCCCGGTTCGTCCAGGCGTCAAGATTCCTTCGCCCGATTCCGGCCTGCTCAGCACCGCAAGTGATCTGGCGCGCTTCAATCAGATGATGTTGAACAAGGGCGTACTCAACGGAAAGAGGGTCCTTTCGGCTGCCGCGATTGAGGCCATGACAACATCGCAAACGGAAGATCTTAAGGCAGGATATGCCCCAGGCGTGGGTCAGGGCTTCGGCTATGAGGTAGTGCGGCAGGCCTTGGGGATGTACCGTTACACTTCCATCGGCAGCTTCGAGAAAGCTGGAGTCTATCGCACCTACATCTGGGTGGATCCCGCTAAAGATCTGGTGGGAGTCATATTGATGCAACGCAATACGGGCGGCGCCTCCGCTGATTTGGCTGACGAAGTCAACATTTTTATGGCGATGGCCGCCGCCGCGATTGATCACTAAATGTGTTCGCTAGACGGACCGCCGCCGGAATCGAAGCGCGCCGATGCCGAGAAGGCCAAGAATCGCCAAGCTGCTGACGGCCGGCTCCGGAACGGCTTCGATCTTACCGAAGAGACCGTCGTTTCCTCCATTAATCCCAGCCGTAAAGAACAACGCATTGGCGTTGTTCGATCCCGGTGCTCCCGGATCAAAGGCGAGAGACCAAAGGCCGTCATTCACAATGGGGTTGCCGCTTTCATCGGTCAGAGTCTGCAGGAAATTGCCGTTCGAGTCGAACGCATTAATCTCACCATTGCCGAAATTGCCAACCAGCACGTCACCGGCCGCAAAGCTATTAAAACCTGTGCCCGGTACGGCCGTAACGCCCCAAGGGCCATTGAGTGGTCCGTTCGATGTGAGGCGCCGGATCAGATTCCCATTGGTATCGAACTCGTCAACAAAGCCGCCGCCACCCGGAAGCGCGACTGGCACCCCGGCTGTGACCTTGGCATACTCCACATAAAGTGTGCCATTGACGTTCTGGATATTAAACGGCGCAAACCCTGCAGGAAGATTTGGGTCAGTAAAATTTCCCGCCAACGTCGTAGGCGCATAGGTCGAATTAAATACATTGATACCACCGCCCGCTTGAAAGTTCGCGGCATAGAGAGTATTGTTCGCCGTTGCGAGGCCGGTGAAGTTGGCGCCTGGGGTGGTGGCCACAACAGTCGCGATTGTTCCGCCGTTCCACGCGTCAATCGTACCGCCGAGCGTGTCGAAAATGAAATTTACAGGATTTCCGTTCAAGCGAAAAGTAGTTCCGCCGGCAAATACTTGGCCCGTTGGACCTAGAGGAGCACCGGGCGGAACTGTCACTATCAACGGAGTTGGCGTGCCTTGGCCGTTGTAAAGAGTGGAAACGCCGGTAGCCCGGTCCGACACCCAAATCGGACTTGTCGGGCTGAATGACACGCCCCACGGATCCTTCAAATTTGGATCGGTGTTCGCCGCCATT
Organism: Bryobacteraceae bacterium; assembly: GCA_036488895.1. Classification (GTDB taxonomy): domain Bacteria; phylum Acidobacteriota; class Terriglobia; order Bryobacterales; family Bryobacteraceae; genus Bog-105. The sequence goes on from DASXGT010000156.1 coordinate 33,812, forward strand.
CCAGGAATGTCCGACACAAGATTCGTTTGAGCTAACTCGTCAGCTAGAACAGATCGAGTGCATACTACCAACGGAAGCGTTAACAGACAGAGGAAACGCAGCTTATTTGTCAAGAGAACTCCTTAAATCGTTTAATTCGGAATGTTCGAAAGTTTAGTTCTGGAGAGAAGGAAGATAGACACTCTCCCCCACCCAAGATTCTGTCCCTTGTTCGGCGGAAATAGATGCCCAAAATGTAAAAATTTTGTGAATCCGTCATTTCGCCGGCGGCTTACTATCGTTTACGCCTTCAGACGCCTTTGGGGTCTCTTGCAAGACCTCTTCCAGGGTGTCGGCAAGAATGAAATTGTCGAAGTAGATGGTGTCGACCGAAGGACGGTGCGGACTGCGATGGATTCCGGGCTGGCAGAAGTAGACCGTTTCAGGACCTTTGGTCTTCAGCTTCTTGTCCAAAACCAGAACCCCGTCGAACCAGAGCCGCGTGTTCCCTTTATCCTCGTCTTCCGACCAATGGATATGCATCGCTAACTGGTGCCATTTGCCGATCGTGAAATCCGCCTGCCATTGCGTGCCGTTGCGTCCGAGATTTCCCGTACCGTAGTTGATAAGCGCCCTGCCCCCTTCTTTCGGCTGGACCCACCAGGTCATGACGTTGTCGTATTTCGGCGGCGGAGTTCCCTCCCAATAAAAGAAATTGTCACGGTCCTTCGGCGGCTCGGCCATATACAAGTAGAAGGACATGTAGGTATCGGAGCCTTCTTCGACCGTGATCTTCGGTCCGCCGACCTGCACGCGCAACTGCTGGGCGTTGAACACATCGTCTTCGTGGATCGTAAACTTGCCGGCGTACTTTCCCTGCTGGACGATGTCGGTGACAACCTGAACGTTTCTAGGTGTCGCATTCTGGCTGTGCGTGCCCGTCGTGCTCCACTCGCTGAGATCGCCCGTCTCGAAGTCGGCCTTGAAGAGAACCGTGGCGGAGGCGGAGCCGATAACGCAAAGCAGACTAATCGACAAAATCATTGAGCCGCGCACAATCACTCCCGTTGCTCCGCCATCTTTCCTGCTTTTGGCTGAGTGTTGTGATTCTACAACGCGCCTGCGGCGATTCTGGCCCGCTAGAAATACAACTTCGCCGCCACCATCGCCTGTCTTGGATTTCCAAACTGAGTAATAATCTGCCCAAACCCAGAATTCGTTACACCCGTAACCGGAAGACCCGCATTCATATGATTAAGAACGTTCTGCGCCTCAAACCGAAGCTGCAAATGGCGCGATTCACTGCCTAAGCCAATCTCTTTCATCAGCGCCATATCCCACTGACTAAAGCCAGGCCCGTACCAATACCCATAGGTGCTGGGAACATTGCCGAGTTGAAAGCCTTGCGGTAGCGTGAACGCCGCCGGATTGGCATAAGGTTGATAGTTTGCGGAACCTACCAATGCGGTATGTCCGTCGGTCGTAAGCCCGAGCGGTTGCCCAGCTAGGCTGATGGGTCGTTGATTGCGCCCCTGCCCGATGTTGTACCAGGCACTACCTAACCCGCCGACGCCGCCGCTCGGAGTATAAACCTGAATGGGTTGCCCAGACCGGAAGGTAGTGGTCCCAGCCAATCGCCAGCCACCGACAAACTTATCGACAAGAGGAGAAACGGTGGATAGAAGCTTCTTGCCGCGGCCGAAGGGAAGGTCAACGCTGTAGTTGAAAAGGAATTTATGCGTGAAGTCAGATGGCGCCACGCCATAGACGTCTCCCAAACCAAGTCCCGCTTGCGGCTGGGCCTGTTCACCCGTGCCCTGAGCTTGCCCGTTTCCAATGCTGCCGGTATCCTGCAGCAATTTACTGAAGGTGTAATTGGCCAGGAAGGAAAAGCCTCCGCCAAAACGATGCTCGATGCTGGCGGTAAGCGCGTTGTAGTTCGAAGTGCCCCAGGTCGTTAATCCAGCGGCGTCGGATGCGGAATTGCTATACGACCCGCCTGAGGTCCAAACTTCCTCATACAGCGGATTGAGTTGATACAAACGTCCCAGTGAGATCATCGGTCCGCCGGTCGGCGTGCCCGCTGGAACCTGCCCGTAAAAAGGATTGGATACTTGCGTGTTCAGCGCATTGCCAAGCGGCGACAGAATGTTATACGCATTCGGCAGAATGTGCTGCCCGAATCCGAGCCAGACCGGTAACATCCGGCCAAAATTCCCGTTATAGTTCACGTCAAATACCCAGGAGTGTTGATCGGAGCCGAACTGATGCTCAATTCCGAATGAGACGACATGCTCATAGCCCGGTTCTATGTTGTAAGCCGGAGCGTCAAGCCACTGCCCCTCAATCTGATAATTTAATGCGGTGATGTTCTTTGTTGGCGATACATAGCCGAATCCACCCGGCATTGGGTTGCTAAACGTCGAAATATACGTGAGGCCGTTATTGCCGGTGCCGCTGGATATATGCGCGATAGACCCAAAGCCGACGTTCCTGTCGGCGGAGTCGAGTAATTGGTTGCCGGTCGTCGTCAACCAATTCATGCTGTAAGAGGCCCGCAACACGGTGCGCGGCAGGAACTGATAGGCTACTCCGGTATGCGGCGAAAAGTGGTTCGCGTGGGTAGCTTGCGAGGTCGTGCCCGGATAGTCCGTGGTATTGACCAAAGCCAGCCGCCCCAGAATACCGCTGGTCATCCAGGTGGGCGTTGGCGTCGTGGACGGATTCAGGCCTGCCTGTTGCAGCACTTGATTCCAACTCCAACCCGCGTTGGGGTTGATGGACCACTTATAATTTTCGTCCCAATAATATTGGCGCTCGAAACGCTCGCTGCGCGGCGGCTCAAAATCCCACCGCACGCCGTAAGTCACCGTGAGCTTCGGCGTCACCTTATAGGAATCTTCAGCGTACGCTCCCCAATACGGCTGCAATGAGGCCGGTCCTCCATACTGGTTTCCTGACGCTTGACTGACCTCGCCCAGCAGCCAAGAGGCAAAAGAATAACCGGAGAGGCCAGGATTGAGGTATGACTGTGATGTTCCGCTTTGGGCCGCGCCCGTGCTAAAGTTGCCAACGTTAGAACCAAATCCGCCATAGAGACTGGTGTAGTACCGGCGGTGCTCTATTCCGAATTTCGCCGTGTGTTTTCCCAGAACCTTGGTCAACGACACTTGCGCGTTGTAGTTCGTCTCATATATGTTGTCGACCCCGCCGCCTCCCAGCGTTGCCACATTTCCACCCGTCGAAAGGCTTGGCAAACTACCCTTCACGCCGCCGAGTAGACTCTGCACTAAGGGATCAAGCTTGAAAGTGGTGGTATCCGCATTGACCTTGTTTCCGCTCAACGATACAGTCCGAATGGCTCCGCCCCGGAATTCCAAAATCGTCGTGGGCGTGAGTGTCCAAACATGGTTGAGGGATGTGGAGTAAGAATGTCCGGATGTCACTAGGCCCGTTTGCAGTGGTGAAAGCCAACTTGTTAGCGTGTTTTGATTCTGATCGAAAGTAATCGTGAAATGAGTACTCTGCGTCGAGCTCCAATTCTGATCGAGGCGCCCCGTCCAGCGGCCGTCGCTCGTCGGATTCAGCTGATTGCCTACATAATTATTGGCATCGCTCGAACCGGGCAGCGGCGCTGTATTGGGCATCGGATAGTAGCCCAGATAGGCAACCGAAAGAGGATCAAACTTGCTCTTAGGAACAATGTTGCCGGCATACGGCTGGCGAGTCACGTCGCCGTTTGCACCCGTCACTCCGGTAGCCGGGTCGTAAACCATCACTGGTACGCCATTGCCGATCAGGCTCTGGCTGAAATTGCCTTCCCGCTCCAGCGCCGTGGGAACGCCGGCCAGCGTCGCACTGCTGCCGGAAACGTGCCGCGTGCCCTCATAGTTAAAAAAGAAGAAGGTCTTGTCACGCCCATTGTAGACTTTCGGAATAATCACCGGACCACCGAACGTGCCGCCGAAAACGTTATCGTGGAACACGCCTATCGGCTGGCCGTACCGGTTCGCACTCCAGGTATTTGCATTGAAATCCTGATTGCGCATGTATTCGTAAAGCGAGCCGTGAAACTGATTTGTGCCTGAGCGGGTGACCAGCACGATTCCGCCTCCCGAAAGACGGCCATATTCGGCGGACATGCCGTTGGTAACAACATTGAACTCCTCCACCGCTTCCATCGAGGGTATGGAAGGAGGCACATTGTGCAGGTAACTGGTGGTTACCGGGATGCCGTCAACGTAATATTCGGCTTGCGCGGAACGCCCGCCGTTGATCCGGAAATTGGTGGTCTGGCCGGCCTGTTCATCGGTCCCGTTTACGTTCGCGACTAACGACGCAAAGGCGAGCACGTTCCGGTCGTACGCCGGCAGTTCCTGAATGCGTTTATTATCAACGACCATCCCGGACTGGGCATCGTCTGTTCTCAACAACAATGCCTGTCCCGTCACGGTGACCTGCTGCGAGGAGTCGCCGATCTGCAAAACCAGGTTCACTTCCATGCGATCGCCCACTTGCAGAACGATTCCGGTTCTTTCCAGATTTTTGAAGCCCTGCTGGCGGGCGGTAATCGTATACGTGCCGGGGATCAAATTCAAAAAGCTGTAATAGCCTTCGTTGTTGCTCACGGAATTCAAGACCACATCGGTGTTCACATTCCGCGCCGTGACAGGAACGTTCGGCACAATAGCGCTGGATGAATCTTGCACTCGCCCGTTAACGACGGCATATCCGCTCTGGGCAAAAAGTATCGGCGTGGAAAACGCGAGCAGTAAACACAGGCAGATAACTCGCAATCTTTCAACCCGAGTTACTTCAACCCGAATTGTTTCAGCATGGACCATTCGCGGCATATCTTTTCCCCATTCGCCTTAGCTGGCCTTCTTAACATGGGCGAAAAAATCAGATCCATCAAGCCCAGTTTCAAAATGGTTGAAACAGAGTTACAGCTTTCTCTTCCGTTTGTCGTCGCGTAGGGAAACTTCGGCTTATCGAAGCTCTGTGGCGGCACGGAAGAAGCTCATCGCAACAGGGCGTTGGCGTGACGCTGGCTCCGGTATACTTCAACCAGAAAGAACAATTCATGCGCAACATTATCCTGGCGTTGGCTGCCTTGGCTTCGCTTCTCGCGCAGTCGTCTTCTTCGTCTTACCGCGTGACACATACCTACCTGCTGGGCGGGGACGGTAGTTGGGACTACGTCGTGCCCGATCCGCCCAATCACCGTCTCTTTGTCGCGCGCCAGAATCGCGTAATGGTAATCGATGGAGACACGGGAACGCTGCTCGGCGAAGTCACCGGTATCCAGGGAGCGCATGGAACGGCAATCGCGGAAAGCACGGGTCATGGCTTCGCCACCTCCGGTAACGACCAGTCCGTGGTGATGTTTGACCTGAAAACCTTCAAGATCCTCGGCCGGATTCCGGCCGCCGAAGATGCTGATGCCATCGTCTACGACCACCCATCGAACCGCGTCTTCACACTGAATGGCGATGCGCATTCTTCGACCGTAATCGACCCGCGGGCAGGTACCCTGATCACGAACATTCCGCTCGGCGGCAAACCGGAATATGGCGCTTCCGCCGGCGACGGCAAAGTGTACGCGAACCTCACGGATACAAGCGAGGTTGTCGAAATCGACGCCAAGAAGGCGGCTGTCACCCGGCGCTGGTCCACCGCCGCCTGCAAACAGCCGGTCTCCATGGCCATTGATACCGGCCACCATCGGCTGTTCAGCGGATGCCGCAGTGGAGTGATGGCGGTCTCCGACTATCAGGCAGGCAAGGTGGTCGCAACCGTTCCAATCGGCAGCGGCGTCGATGGCGCCGGGTACGACGCCGCCTCAGCAAACGCATTCGCCTCAAACGCCGACGGCACGCTCACCGTGATACATCAGGACTCCCCGGACCAATATCACGTCCTCGAAAATGTACAGACCCCGCAAGGCTCGCGCAATATGGGGCTCGACACAGCCAATCACCGTGTGTTTATCGTTTCCGCGAAGTTCGGGCCGGCGCCCACTGGCGGCAAGGGCCGTCGGCCGGTGCTACCCGGATCGTTCACGTTGATGACGATTGAACACGAACCTCCCGTGCGCTGACCTGCAATATTAAACGTTGCCGCGCTTCATTTCTCCGGCCAGATAATCGGTAGCTCGCCAGGCAAGCGCCAAGATCGTCAAAGTGGGATTCTTTTCCGAAGCTGTCGTAAACGCAGACCCATCTACGACAAAAACATTCTTGACGTCGTGCATTTGACAGAATCCGTTGAGGGCTGAGCGCTTCGGGTCGGAACCCATGCGGCAGGTGCCATGCTCGTGGATGGCGCTCCCATTAGGCTCAAGCTGGCCGGCTTCATACGGCACGATTTCCGCCTTCGCGGCGTGTAGAATTTCGAGCATGGTGTTGTACATGTCCTTTGACATGCGGCGCTCGTTCTCGCCCACCGAATAGGCGATGCGCGAAATAGGCACGCCATATTGATCGAGCGGCGAGCCCTTCACCGTAATGCGATTGTCCTTTTTGGGAAGCGCTTCGCCGAAAGGATGGAGTGACAGGATAGCTGGATAGCGCTGCTTCACCGCCTTCTTAAAATCAAGGCCAAAGCCGGGAATCTTTTTGGCATAAGAAAGATCGGTCTGCGCTCCCGTATACCAGAACTGGCAGCCGAAGCCGCGCAGATAATCCCGCTTTCGCCCATCGCGGTGGTTGAATCGCGGCATATACATGTGTGCGCCGCCGATGCCGTCGTCGTTGTAGACTTTACCTCCTATCAACTCGGGCGCGAAGCCCTGCATCGTGAAGCGAATTTGTTCGGATAAATAACGCCCGATGACATCGGACGAATTTCCTATGCCGTTCGGGAATGAAGGCGAATTGGAATTCAGCAAAATCCGCGTGGAATCGACGCATGAGGCCGCAACAATGACTCGCTTGCCGAAGATCCGGTGTTCCTCTTTGGTGTAGCGATCAAAATATTGAACGCCGTTTGCAAGACCGCTTTCATCCACCAGAATGCGGGCGGCAACCGCATCGTTGATGATGTTCAGGCGTCCCGTTTGTAGCGCGGGCTCTAAAAGGTAGTCGGACGAGTTAAAGAACGCGCCCACATCACAGCCGCTCCCGCAGGCGCCGCAATAGTGACACTTGGCGTGGCCGTTGTGTTCGCGTGTGAGAACAGCGCGGCGGATCGGCACGATACCGATCCCCAGACTGGTTGCGGCCTTCTTGATCATGTGCTCTCCACAGCGAAGCGGCGGCGGTGGTAGAAAATAGCGGCTCCCCGGCAGCGAGTCCTGGTCGTCATCCCCGCCGCAAACGCCAATCAGTTGATCCACCTGGTCATAGTAGGGCGCGATGTCCTTATAGCGGATGGGCCAGGGAATCTCCCAACCATCCCGCTCGGGTCCGGCAAAATCAAGATCGGAATAGCGCAGGCTGACGCGGCCCCAAATATTCGTTTTGCCGCCGCGGCCCCAAACGCGGGTCAAAGCAAAGTTTTGTCCCAGAGGAGTGATGTAGGGCTGCTCGACCGGATCGAGAACGATTTGCGGTGGCTTTTGGCCGGCGTCCAGACGCTGCTGCCATTCCCACGGCTTGACATGTGTCCAGAACTCAGCTCGACTGAATTTTCGGCCGGCATCCAGCATCGTAACGTTCACGCCTTGGCGCGTTAGATTCCAGGCGGCCATGCCGCCGGCCGCTCCACTGCCGATAATGAGGACTTCGTGAACTTGAGGACTCGCTTGGATTTGCATGATCAACTCTGATGCTCCGGATGATCGCAGCCGGGAAAGTTGGGAAGGTATGTATTTCCGTGCCAGCCGAGCTCTGTTTTAAGCCCAACCTCCGTTTTATAGTAAGCGTCAACGGTCATATCCTTTACCAGAGCAAAGAATTTGCCGAGTGACGAGTCAGTTTCCAGACTAAGCGGTGTCAGGATGGCGATCTGTTGTTCTTCCGTAAGCGCCGTGAAAGTTTTTCCATAGCCCTCGCTTGCCAGCGCGTCTATATCGGCCAAGCCGGCACGGTACTGAAAAATGAGCGAAGGGTCGGCGGCAATCGCTTTGTCAATGAGGAGCGCAACCCCCGCGTCCTTCGCGCCGGGTGTATCGGAGCGCGGGATGATCCGCTCACTCAGGGCTTGAACAGTTTGGAGCTCCGCTGGTTGAAAGAAAGCCGGACCGGAAGCAACCGGAACTGGAATGGCCGGCGCGGAGTGTAAGTGGCCGGGTTGATCCCCGGTCTCCTTGGTCTGCTGAGTCGACGGAAACGCCGGGATGGCAACCGGCGTCAACGCAAGAATACGAAGGGCGTCTCTACGGGTGTTCATAAACAAGCTCAAAGTCACTATACTCTTGTCCATTCAGGGACGGGTGCGCGTACAATTTGAGCAATGCCTCTGCTCGATACAGTTCAAAAGGATATGGTTGCGGCCATGAAGGCGCGGGACGAAGCCCGGCTGGGAGCGCTGCGAATGATTAAGACGGCTCTGAAGAAACACGAAGTCGATGCCATGAAGCCGCTCGACGAGGCCACTGAGATGCAGGTGATGAGTACGCTCTTGAAGCAGCGCCGCGAATCGGCTGACATGTTTCACAAAGCGGGCCGCGACGAACTGGCCGGTAAAGAGGAAGCGGAAATCGTCATTATTGAAGGCTACCTGCCTTCGACGCCTAGCGCAGAAGAACTGGAAGCGGCAGTGACGGCGGCCCTGGCCGAGACAGGTGCAACCTCGCAAAAGCAAATGGGCGTGCTGATGAAAGCTGCTCAAGCCAAGCTGGCGGGCAAGCGCGTGGACGGTAAGGCGCTGAGCGAATTAGTGAAAAGCAAGCTCGCGTGATCCGTAAGCTGGGATACGCAAGAGAAATGTTCGTTTCGCAAAATACGCCGTTTATTCGCCTTTTGCCGTGTTTTTTCTAGGATTCTATGAGCACAACGCCCGTTACGCCGAAGTTTAAGCCCTTTGTGCCAGAGGGCATGGAAATGCGCGAGTTCACGCTGCGCGCCATTTTTCTGGGATTGTTGATGACCGTGATTCTGGGAGCGGCGAACGCTTACCTGGGATTGCGTGCGGGCGTCACAGTCGCGGCTACCTATCCAGCGGCGGTCATCAGTATGGCCGTCATGCGCGCCTGGAAGGGGACGCTGCTCGAAGAGAACATCTCGCGCACCAGCGGATCTATCGGCGAAGGTGTGGCGTCGGGCGCGATCTTTACGATTCCCGCGTTTCTGATTTCGCATTCCTGGGTGTCTTTCGGATTTAAAGATGCGTATTGGAAAACATCGGTGCTCATCTTGGTGGGCAGCATCCTGGGAGTTCTATTCATTTCCTTAGTCCGCCGGGTGATGGTGGAAGATCCGGATCTTCCCTTCCCCGAGTCCGTGGCGGCATCGGAAATTCACAAAGCCGGACAACGTGGCGCGCAAGCGGCTCGGTTTCTGTTCTGGAATATCGGAGTGGGCGGGTTCGTATTCCTGCTGGGCCGTTTTGGATTGTTCGCGGCGGATGCGGAATTCCCGGTTCGTGTGGGCGAGTTAGGCACCAGCCGCGTGCGCTTGGGTGGGGCGGATTCAAACCATATTCTGCAAGCCGGGGGCGTGAGTAGTTTTGCGGCGCCTAGCGTAAGTCCCGCGTATCTGGGAGTTGGCTATATTATTGGACCGCAATTGGCGGGCATGCAGTTTGCCGGGGGCGTGTTGGCCTGGGGATTTCTGGTGCCGCTGCTGATTTATTTTCTTGGCCCGCAGTTGCATGCGTTCCTTCCCGCCAATGCTCCGCAGGATTCGTGGAGCGATCTGGCGGCCGCGGTTTGGAAATATGTGATCCGGCCCATCGCGGTGGGCAGCATGGTGGTGGGCGCGGGCTACACGCTGTTCAAGATGCGGACCAGCTTGGCTGTGGGCCTAAAACGGACGGTGATGGATACGCGTCAAACCGCGGAACAGACGGCGGCGCTGGGTCGAACGGAACGCTACATGAGCGCAAAGCTGGTTTTCACCTTGATCGGCGTGGTGTTCGCGTTCATGATTGCGCTCTACATTTACTTCTCGGGGCAAGTGGTGGCTGGGTTGGTGGCCGCAATCGTAATGCTGATTTTGGGTTTCTTTTTCGCAACCGTTTCTGGAAGTTTGTGCGGATTGATTGGGTCGTCCAATAATCCGGTGTCTGGCCTGACGCTTTCTACCTTGGTGATTGCGGCGCTGCTGATGGTTTCGCTGGGTGTTTCCGGAGCGGGCGGCGTAGCGGCCGTGTTGGGCGTAGCTGCGGTGGTTTGCGTTTCCTCCGCGGTAGCGGGCGAGCTGTTGCAGGATTTCAAAGTCGGCTACATCCTGGGCGGCACGCCGCGCAATATCCAGATTGCCGAATTAATCGCCGTGGTAGTGGCTAGCCTGGTGATGTATTTTCCGCTGGTCCTACTGCATGAAGGCAACATCCGCGCGGGTGGAACCGGTTTCGGCGATAGGCAGTTGCCGGCTCCTCAAGCAGGATTAATGGCGCTGCTGGCGCAAGGGATTGTAGGCGGCGACATGCCGTGGCCGCTGTTCCTGACGGGCCTGCTGCTGGGCTTCGCTTTTATTGCAATGAATGTGAAGAGCCCCATGCTGGTGGCTGTGGGCATGTATTTGCCTTTTGAAACAACCTTTTCCATTTTCGTGGGCGGCGCCATCCGGTGGCTGGGCGATTTGCTGGCGAAACGGCGCGGCTACAACGAAGCGCAACAGGCGCGCGTGGAGAACGCGGGCGTGTTGACGGCTTCGGGATTGATTGCGGGAGAGGCCATTTTGGGATTGGTTTGGGCGGGCTTGCAATTCGCGCCTAAACAGCTGCGCGATCACTTGCAGATTTTCGATCATCCTTCTTATTTGGTCGGATTGGTGGTGCTGGCCGCTTTGGGCTATTTGATGGTGCGTGCACCCTTGGGAGCAGCGGGCAGTCCGGACGAACCCGCGCCTCCGGTCGCGATGATGTGATGACGGTCACAGAGCCGCACGCAATATTTTCCAGGCGGCGGGTAGACTCGCAAGCGTTTTCAAATCAATCAGGTAGCCACAAGTTCAACGTTTGACCGGCGAGGATTCGGCGCTTAGGCCAAACACGCTCCAGGCTAGCTTTGAGCCGGGGAAGACAAAGCGACATGCGAGTGAACACTTTGCCGGGACGCACCAAGCGTCCCGTGGTGCCTGAAAGTCCAGACAGCTTGACCGCTCGCCTACAGGAATTGTTGGTGGGGCAGCCGGAAGCGATCGATGCGATCGTTCCTTACGTTCAGATGCAGCAGGCCGGATTGGCGCCCGAAGGCCGGCCGGTAGGAGTGGTTCTGCTACTAGGACCCACCGGCACGGGCAAGACCCGGACCGTGGAAGCGCTAGCCGAGGTATTGCACGGCAGCAGCCGGAATCTGTTGAAAGTAGATTGCGGCGAGTTCCAGATGGAGCATGAAGTGGCCAAGTTGATTGGCGCGCCTCCCGGCTACCTGGGGCACCGGGAAACGCAGCCGATGCTGACGCAAGCCAAAGTGAACGGAGCGGCCAGCGAGCGCAGCGAAGTTTCGCTGATCCTTTTCGATGAAATTGAAAAGGCCGCGCCTTCCATGACGCGCTTGTTGCTGGGCATTCTGGATAAAGCCACGCTGCGGTTGGGCGACAACACGATTGTCAGTTTTGAACGATCGCTTATTTTTCTGACGAGCAACCTGGGCGCGAAAGCCATCAAGCGGGCTAATAAGCCAGACTTCGGACTGGAAGCGATGTTACCGCCGAGAACCGCCGATGACCCGGCCAAGCTGCAAAGCATCGGTTTGTCCGCCGTGAAGCAGAAGTTTACGCCGGAGTTTGTCAACCGCATCGACTCGGTGATCACCTACAAGCCGCTCGACCGCGAGGCTTGCGATTTGATTTTGAACCACATCTTCTCCAATTTTGCGCGGCTGATTCAGAGCCGGCTGGGGCTGCGCGGCTTCCGTTTGCATTGCACGGCGGCGGGGCGAAATTTGTTATTGGATACGGGAACCAGCCTGGAATACGGCGCGCGTGAATTGAAACGGACGGTACAGCGTAATTTTATCCAGCCAGTGGCGGCGATGGTAGCGCAGGGACAAATACCGCCGGGAACCTCAGTAATTCTGGATGCCAAGGCCGGCGAGTTCAGCATTGTGCTGCGACCTTAGGAAGCAGGAAGCGGCGTATCCATTTTCAAGTCGATGAAAACGCCGGACGAGGACACTTCCAGATTTTCAAAAGGCGCGGACGCGGCCATGGACTGTAACGCGCCAAGGGCGCTTAGCGTTTGATGCAAAATTGCAGCCGTAGCCGCGGACTGGCATTGCAGTTTCGCAACCACGTGGGCTTTAGTATCTAGTTTGACGCTGTAGCCGAAGGCGCTGATATTAGAAGCGAGCCGGGACCAATCGATATTCAAACTGCTCTCGCCTTGCATGGCATCGGACAGAGAGGCTGTGATCTGGCTGCCGGACGATATGCCGCGCACGGGAGCCTTGCGGTCCGTTTGATTGAGTAAGCTCACAAGGCTGGTGTTCGAATGAAGACTCGCGGCCGCACCCTTACGTATTTCGAGCATGACCTTTATTTGCGCCGGCGTTCCAAACGCAGCCAGCGAGTCGCCTAGAAACAACACAGCCATTTCGCTGGTGGGAACTAGAATTTTGTTGTCCTCCACGTCGATGAAGGAGCAGCCTTTTCTCACGGCGTTTTTCGTTACAGTTGCACCGTTGAAAGTTCCGGAGATTAGGCCGTAAAAGCCGGTGGAGTTGGTGGCCATGATGATCTCGGTTACTTCCGATTCCGGAACGTCTATTTGCGTTAAAGCGGTTTTCAGGCGCTGCAACGGTTTGCCGGAAAAGCGCTGCTTGAGCGCGTTGTAATTCGGCAGGGCGCGGAGCGTTGCTAAATTGTCATACTCCAACGATTCGGTTTGCGCGGGAAAATCCCGTAGGGCTTCCGGTATGATTTGCGCCCGCAACGTTTGCGAAAGCAAGCAGCAAAAAACGAAAGCGGCCACCTTAACGCGCATATTTCTTCCTTCTTGACATTCTACTAGAGCGGGCGTATGCTTCACCTAGAATGTCTACCAAGGAAGAGAATGACCGCGTTGAACTGCTGCAGGGCACGCTCGATTTGCTCATCTTGCGCACGCTAGTGCTTGGGCCTACCCACGGACACGCCATCGCGAAAGCCATTGAGCGCAATTCCGAAGATGTGTTGCAAGTAGAACAGGGATCACTCTATCCAGCGCTGCACCGGCTGATCAAGCGCGGATGGATTTCAGGGGAAGAAGGCACTTCAGAAAATAATCGTCGAGCTAAATTCTACCGGTTGACCGCTAAGGGCCGCAAACAACTCATCGTAGAAACCACAAAGTGGGACAAGCTGGCGGGCGCGATCGCGCGAATTCTGCGGCCGGCGAAGGAAGAAGGCAATCCGTGAAACGCCGCCGACACATCAATAGCCTCGACGACGACATTCTCGAGCATATCGAGATGGAAACGCAGGACAACATCGATCGCGGCATGCCGCCGGAGGAAGCTCGCCATGAGGCGTTGCGCAAGTTCGGAAATATCGCACTGATCATAGAGGATACGCGTGCAGTCTGGAACCCAATTTGGATGGAGCAGTTGTTACAGGATCTGCGCTACGGATTGTGGATGTTGGCGCGGAGTCCAGGCTTCACGGCTGTGGTTGTAGTCACGCTTTGTTTGGGGATCGGCTTGAACACGGCGGTTTTTAGCGTGATCCGAGCCGCCCTCCTCCGATCGCTGCCGTATCCGGATGCAAACCGGTTGGTTTGGCTGAGCGACCACGATAAATCGGGAATTGGAGACTCTCCCATCAGACGCACTGTATTTTTCAAATGGCGCGAGCAGGCGCGATCTTTTGAGAAAATCGGCGCTTTTGCGGACTTGAACGCGGCCCTGATTACCGGCGCCGGAGGGGAAGAAGAACAAGTCACCGCCGCCGGTGGTGACTTCTGGAGCATCACTGGCGCCAGGCCGATGTTTGGCCGGCTCTTCGGACCGGAAGAGAGCAGCGTCATCGTGCTTTCCTACGACTTATTCGAACAAAGCTTCGGCGGCAATCCGCACGTGGTGGGGCAAGTGCTGAGTTTAGATGGGCATCCGGTTACCGTGACCGGTGTATTAAAAAAAGGCTTTCGCTTGTTGTCTCCGGTTAGCGGTTCCAGGGTGGCGAAAAGGCAAGCCTATATTCCTATTCCACAAGGCAAACCTACGGGCGAGGTATCCGCCGAACCGGTTGAAGTATCCGCCACAGGGGTAGTTTCCGTGGTGGCAAAACTAAAGCCTCATGTTTCTATCGAGCAGGCGCAAACAGAGATACGGAGCTTGCGATCGCATGATCCATCCGATCAACCCTTTCTACCTTCGATGCAACTTCGCGTTATTCCGTATCAGGAGCGAATCGTCGGTAATATCCGGCCCCTTCTGTTGGTTTTATTGGCGGCGGCCGGATTGGTTCTCTTGATCGCAGTCGTGAATATCGCCAATCTGTTATTGGCGCGGGCTACTACGCGACAGCGGGAGATTGGCATCCGCGTGGCCGTAGGAGCGGGGAGAGCGCGGGTTGCCAGGCAATTCCTGACCGAAAGTTTGCTGCTAGCGCTGGTAGGAGGCACGGCTGGCGTGGGCCTGGCACAGGCAGCGATTGTGACAGGCGTTCGGCTGGGACCGGCCACCATTCCCCGTTTGGGCGAAAGCCGGATTGACGGCGGCGTCTTGGCGTTTACTTTGGCAATTTCACTTTTAACCGCGATCCTGTTCGGGTTCGGCCCAGTGCTGTCGTTATGGAGAGCCAAGCTGAGTGACGTGTTGAAGGAAGGCGCGCGAAACGCGTCAGTAGGTCAAGGGCGTCTCCGCATCCGCGCGCTGCTCGTGGCCGGAGAACTCGCAATGGCGATCATTCTGCTGACCGGCGCCGGACTAATGCTCAAGAGTTTCTGGCGCATGAATGCGCTTCCATCGGGATTCCGCCCGGAGAAAATTCTGACAATGCAAGTTTCGCTGTCCGCTAAACAATATAAAGCCAAGCCGGCGAAGGAAACATTTTTCCGGGAATTGCTTCAGCGTATAGAGACGGCGCCGGGCGTTGAGTCCGCAGGCTTCGAAGCGGGGGCCATCACGATGATTGGCCCAGGCAATCCGTTTAAAGACCAGGTGGGCGCGGTGAAGTTCACATCTGCATCGGCAGGATATGTCCACGCCGCTGGGATGAGCCTCATCAAAGGGCGTTGGCTGACAAATGACGAACCCAACGGCGTGGTGCTGGTGAATGAGACCTTCGCGCGATCCGTGTTTCCCGGCCGCGACCCGATCGGCCGCAACATACGCGTCTTCCGCCGGACGACGGAGAGCACCATTGTCGGTGTAGTTTCCGATCTCAAGCGTTTTGCACTTGACCAGAATGCAATGCCCGAAGTGTACATGCCGTACAAGCAGTTTCCAATTCTGCTCAATCCGTACATTGCGGTCCGTACAACCGGCGACGCTTCGATCGCCGCGTCTTCCCTGCGCAAGCTGGTTGCCGGAATTGACCGCACGGCGCCTATCTACGATGTGATGACCATGGAGCACGCGCTTGCCAGCTCGATTGCCCCGCGGCGCTTCAATTTGTTTCTGTTGGGAACCTTTGCCTCCGTGGCGCTATTGCTGGCATTAACCGGAATCTATGGCGTCATTTCCTATTCCGTCACGCAACGGACTCAGGAAATAGGAGTTCGCATGGCACTGGGCGCGCAGCGGAATGAAGTGATTCGCATGGTGGTGCGGCAGGGGTTAGGCATCGCGCTGTCCGGTATTGGAGTTGGCTTGGTCGCGGCGGTTGGCTTAACGCGCTTTATTGCCGGCTTGCTCTATGATGTGAAGCCGCATGATCCGTCTGTGTTTGCGGCTGTTGCGTTGACGTTGTCTGCCACTGCTTTACTTGCGTCCTGGGGTCCTGCCCTGAGAGCGGCGCTGGTCGATCCGGTGATTGCGCTGCGCTATGAGTGATATGCAGCGGCTATTGGGCTTGTTACTGATTCCGATTCTGCTTCATTGATCCATTTGTGACGGCGCATCATTGTATTGGGACGCGGACAAACGAACCAAGAAGCAATATTTCACTGAAAGGGAAACGTAGAACCATGCCTCGAAAAAAACTTGTGATTCCGTCCTTTCAAAATGAGCGAGAAGAAGCGGCTTGGTGGGAAAAACACAGGGCTGAGGTGGAAGCCGGCCTCCGCAGAGCCATGCGCGACCGCAAAACGCTTTCCCTCAATGATGTACTCACTCAGGCGAAACGCAAAAAGGAACTTCAACCGGTGACGATCCGCTTGGCAAGCGAAGATATTGCTACCGCTCGCCAGCTTGCGGACGGCAAAGGGATCGGAATCAGACCTATATGAAGCTTTTGTTGCATGAGGCGCTTCGCAAGGAAGCAAATCGTCAGGCCGAGGGCCAGAGAAAATAAACGGCCAGTCAGTGATCTAGCGAGTAAGTGTTTTTATCGTCCGTGTAGATTGTCCTGTCTTGCATGAGTGGGCTGTCGTAGTAGATATATAGAGTGTTGCGATAGCCTTCATCCGACCAGCCGTTGAAGCCTTCTACTACTTGCTGCCGGAAGACAGGGAAAACGCTGGCGATGGTATTGTACATGCGCACAGAGAAGGCGTCAGACAATCTAGGGCTTGAAACGATGTTGATGATTAAGACGCCTCCGGGTTTAAGCACGTTTTTGGCCGAGAGCAGAAATTCACGCGTGACGGCTTCTACTGGTATGGACATGATGTTGGTGAACAGATCGTCAATCACCAAATCATAGTGCTCGGTCGCGTGCTTCAAGAAGGCTCGCGCCGATGTCACGACTACCTGCTTGTTCGGGGGAAGCGGCGAGGGCAGCAAGTATTTCTCGGCCGTGGGTTGCAGCGCGCGATCGATATCAACGAATGTATAGCGGTTCGTGTGATCATCCCAGCCGATTGTGAATCCGCCCGCGCCGAGGACCAAGATGTTGCGCGGGCCTTTCTCTTGCGGCGGATGAATGAATTGATTTTCAATGTACTGCACATATTTGAAACGCTGAGCCGGATTAGGCGTGTACTTGGAAGAAGCTGAACGATTGACCCGCATGACCGTGCCTTGGTCCCCTGCCAATTTTTCGATCTGGATCAGGCTGTAAGGCGTATCCGCCACCACCTGCAACTGGCGCAGAAACGCGTTGCCGTTGAAGCACCACATCAATACTGCGCAGGCTATGGCGGCTATCATCGGTCCACGGCGGTGCGGCGAGACGATCAGGATCAAAATTGCCAAGAGGGTAATGGTTACGTTTGCGGTGTTATGAACACCGATCACGTTCATGAGCAGCAGAGTAGAAACAATAGAACCGAGAAAAGATCCTGCGGTGGAGCAGAACAACATGCGTCCGGTAATTTCGCTGAGCTTGGCGCGCGAAAAATAATTACTGATTAGCGGCACCGTTTGCGCCAGCAGGAAAGCTGGGATTACCAAAAACACGAGGGAATAGAGGGCGGTCTGTAAGATGCGATTTTCCGCTCCTAAAATCAACAACAGTTTGAAGAAGAGCTGGAGCGCGGGATAGGAAAGGCCGAGAGCGAGTACGCCCATCACCACGAGCAGGTTTCGCAAAAGCATCCCGCGAATGGAAAACGCACGCCAGCGCCGGGGATGAGCGCGGGCCGCTTGCAATTCCACCTTCACCCTTTGGCCGCCGGCGTAATAGCCCCAAGCCAGCGGCAGCAGGATCGCGCTGATCACAATCGAGACCACTTCGACTCCGCTGCCCACGAAAGGAATGAGCTCGCGGATGGCAAGCAGTTCGGTGGCCAGCACCAGATAGCCTTCGATGCCAATGACCAGGAACAGGAAGAGATGTTTGCGATGCATTCACTTAATCGTGACGCAAGGCAAGCATGGGATCCACCGAAGCGGCGCGGCGTGCGGGCAGAAACGTAGCGAAAGCAGCGGCGAAGCCGAGACCGGTCAGCACGGCGAGGTAGGTCCTAGGGTCCGTGGGGCTGACCTCATAGAGGAATGTTTTCAGGTAGCGCGTGAGTGCGATAGCCCCGCAGAGACCCGCTATGCTTCCGATGCCGACCAGCAGAATACCTTCGCGCATAAAAAGCGCGAGAACTCGGCGCGACTCGGCCCCGAGCGCAATACGAATGCCGATTTCCTGGGTCCGCTGGGTAACGGCAAAGGCGAAAACTCCGTAGACGCCAACGACGGCCATCAAAAAGGAGATAGCAGCGAAACTGCCCAGCAGAATTCCGTTAAAGCGAGGACCGGCGGTCATTTCAGTGATCGTCTGGTCTACCGTTTCAAATTTTACGAATGCGCCAGGAGCTACAGCCTGCAGCTTTGCGCGAACGCCGGAGATTAGTGGTTGCGTATCTCCGATATTGCGGACAATGAAGTGAAGGTCGGATCCCGCATACAAGGCGAGATCGTTGATAAACATCTCAGGCATGGCGGGTTGATTTAACCCTTGGTTCTTTGTATCCGCAATAACGCCAATCACCGTTTTCCATTGCCCTTGTGGGCCACCGTTAATTCGCTTGCCGAGCGGATCTTCGCCTGGGAAATAGGCGCGCTCGGCGGCCTCGTTGATGATTGCCACTGTGCTGGGATGCGCGAAATCCTGCTCATTTATGAAGCGTCCCCGCACAAGAGGCGTGGCGGCAGCTTTGAAGTAATCGGGACCAATGCCGCACCCGGCGATGGAATCTCCCCAATGAAACGGTTCGGGCAACGGACGATCAGAGCGCGAAAACGAGACTCCAATCGAATTTCCTGAAACCGGGGTACATTCGGCGGCTGCGGCAGCCTCCGTTCCAGGAAGACTCTGGAGATAACTTACAATTTCGTCAGAAAACTGCTGACGCTTGCCATTGGCGACGTTCATGCCTTGGAGCGGAACGGTAATGCTCAATAAATGTTCCGGTTGGAAGCCAAGATGGTCCTTTTCCATATGCCAGAGCGTTTGTAACAGCAACGCGGCACTGGAGAGCAAGATCAACGACAACGCAATTTCGGCAGCCACCAAGCTGCGCCGCAGCAGTTGATAGCCGCCGGAGATACTACTTCGTCCGGCCTTCTGCAGAACGGATTGAATATCGGCACGAGCGGCGCGCAGCGCGGGTAGAACGCCGAACAGCAGCACTGTCAAGAGGGAAACGATCAGCGCCACGCCAAAGACGCGCGCATCCAACGTCACTTCGCTGAGACGCGGGAGTTCTCCGGCAGCGTAGTGTACAAACGCGCGAAGGGCGACCGCGACAAAGCCCATGGCAGCGAAACATCCTAGAGTTGTCAACAGAACCGTTTCGGTTAGCAATTGCCGGACAAGACGGGCGCGAGAAGCACCGATTGCCGCTTTGACCGCAAGTTCGCGAGAACGGGCCGCCCAGCGCGCCAGCAGGAGATTGGCGACGTTGGCGCAGGCGATTAATAAAAGACAGCCCACGGCGCCAATCAGCACTAGCAAGAGCACCCGAGCATTTCCTACACGGTGTTCCTCCAAAGGCTGAAGCACCGGACTGATATTCGAACGAAATATCATGGGCGCATCCGCTTTGCTCGCGGCGAACAGCCGATTCAGATCGGCTCGGGCCTCGGCCAAAGTGACGCCGGATTTTAACCGTCCAAAGACAGCCCATGCACTCATGCTGCGGTCATGGTGGCTTGCGGTTGGAGAGACAGGAAGCGTGGTCAAAATATCCAGCTTTATATCCATCGGAAAGACAAATGAGGCTGGGAGGACCCCGGCAACTGTATATGGCTGGCCATCCAGCGAAATAGACTGTCCGACGATTTCTTTGCGGGCATTGAAGTGGCTTCTCCAAAGCCGGTTCGTCAACAAAACAGCTTTGGAGCCGTTGGGCAACTCTTCTTCTGGAGTAAACGAGTGGCCAAGCAAAGGAGAGATGCGCAGAGCCGATAAGAAGTTGAATGAGACGCGCGCGGCATGTAGTTCAGCAGGATCTGGTCCATTCAAAATCATGCTGCCCCCGCCAGTTGCCTGCGTGGCTGCCAACTGATCGAACACATCGTTATCACGACGCCACGCGACGTAATCCGGCGACATAAGAAACTCCCTGCCGGGGAAGCGAACGGCCACCCAGACAAGCTGTTGTGGATCACTGTACGGCAAAGGTCGCAAGAAAACGGTATCAGCAATGCTGAAGACCGCCGTGCTGGCGCCGATACCAAGCGCCAGTGAGAGGATCACGGCGATGCTGAATCCAGGGCTCTGCCGCAAGACGCGTAGCGCATAACGCAGGTCTTGCCACGTCCGCTCAAGCCAGGCGAAACCCCACATCTCGCGTGTCACCTCGGCCACCAGCGTCCGATTTCCAAATGCCTTTCGGGCCAGCGATTCCGCTTCCTCCCGGCTGCAGCCGCGCTGTTCCATGAGTTGCCGCGTTTCTATTTCAAGATGGGCTTGGAGTTCTTCATCCAGATTTTCGTCGCGCTGCATTTGCTTACTCCTAAATTGGTTTCATGGTGCGCGCCATGATGCGCACCAACTGCTTCCATTTCGATTGCTGTTCGAGCAGCTGTTTCTTGCCTTGCGAAGTGAGTTGGTAGTATTTTGCCCGGCGGTTCGCTTCCGAGGTCTTCCATTCGGACGAGAGCCAGCCTTGGCGTTCCAGGCGATGCAAAGCGGGATAGAGTGAGCCGTGCTCCACCTGCAGCGCGTCCTGGGAACTGATCCGAATTGCCTGCCCGATGCCGTGCCCGTGCTGCGGTCCCCATTGGAGCGTCTGCAGGATGAGCAGATCCAGCGTTCCTTGCAGGAGTTCAATACGATTTTGATACGGGTCGTGCTTCGGCATATTTCTAGCAGATAATCTACCATAGTCGATCTACCAATGCGGCAAGGAACTTGCAATTTGGCTACGCTATACACATGGCAGCCATAGCGTTTTTGCTGAACGGTAAGCGGCGAACGGTGGACGTGACGCCGGAAATGCCGCTGTTGTGGGTTTTGCGGGATACGCTCCAAATGACGGGCACGAAATATGGATGCGGTATCGCGATGTGCGGAGCTTGCACGGTACATGTGGACGGGCGCCCCATACGTTCATGCGTAACGCAGGTCTCCAGCGTTGCGGGCAAGGCGGTTACCACCATTGAGGGGCTCTCGGCGAATGTCACCCACCCGGTACAGCAGGCGTGGATTGAGGAGGATGTTCCTCAATGCGGCTATTGCCAATCGGGACAGATTATGACTGCGGCGGCTTTGCTGCAAAAGACCGCGCATCCGACCGACGCTGATATCGATGAAGCAATGCGTGGAAATATTTGCCGGTGCGGAACGTATAACCAGATCCGGCGCGCCATGCATCGCGCGGCCGAGATCAAGAGGAAAGGGGAATCGGCATGAGCGCCAATGCTGTTTTTCACCGGCGCGATTGGCTGCGCGGCTTCGGCGGCCTGTTGGTGGCCGTCGCCCTGCCTGCGCAACGGACCAGCGCAGGCCGTCCGGTAAAGCCGAACGCCTATATTCACATTGGCGCGGACGATGTGGTGACATTCATCATTCCCAAAGCGGAGATGGGGCAAGGGACGATCACGTCGCTCGCGATGATTCTGGCCGATGAGCTGGATTGCGATTGGAAGAAAGTCCGGACTGAGTTTGCGCCGGTGGATCCGGCGTCGTACGGTCCAATGCAAGGGGTGTTCGGCAGCACCAGCATTCGGACGATGTGGAATCCGCTACGGAAGGCGGGCGCGACCGCGCGCGAAATGCTGACTCAGGCCGCAGCGCAGAGGTGGAATGTAGACAAAGCGCAAATTCGGACTGAAAAGGGATTTGTCGTGGGACCGTCGCCGCATATGCGGCTGAGTTACGGCGCATTAGCGGAAGCAGCAGTCCAGTTGCCGGTTCCCGAAGGAGTTCCGGTTAAGGACCGTACGCAGTTTACGCTGATAGGCACCTCCGCGAAACGCTTAGATACGCGCGGCAAGGTGAGCGGCGCCACGCAATTTGGCATTGACGCACAGGTTCCGGGCATGGCTTACGCTGTGCTGGTGCGTTGCCCGGTGTTTGGCGGCAAAGTAGCTAGCTTCGATGCCGCGAAAGCGAAAGCTGTGCCCGGCGTCAAGTCGGTTGTGCAGATTTCGAACGGAGTAGCCGTGATCGCGGATAATACTTGGGCCGCGATGCAGGGACGCCGCGCGCTCGACGTCAAATGGGACGAGGGTCCTCACGCTCTTCTCAACAGCGCCGCCATTCGGACAAAGATGATTGCGCTCTCTGAGCAGCCCGGCGCGGTGGCCAAAACCGAGGGCAATGCAGCAGCAGCGATTGCGAGCGCAGCAAAGAAAGTGGAAGCAATCTATGAGGCTCCCTATCTGGCGCATGCTTGTATGGAGCCATTGAATTGCACGGCGGTGGTTCGCGCGGATGGCTGCGAGATTTGGGTGTCGACACAGATGCAGAGCGGGGCGCGCCAAGCGGCCGCGAAGATTACCGGGCTGAAGCCGGAACAGGTGCAGGTTCACAGCATGTTCATGGGCGGGGGTTTTGGGCGGCGCGGCGGCACGGATTACGTCAGCGAGGCGGTTGAAATTGCGAAGGCGGCAGGCGTGCCGGTAAAGCTCACGTGGATGCGCGAGGATGATATTCAAACCGGGCCGTTCCGTCCGGCGGCCTACGTTAAATTCGGCGGAGCGGTCGACGCGGAGGGATGGCCGGCGGCGTATATGGCGCGCGTAGTTTGCCCTTCCTTCTTCAATCGCGGCGCCAACGGCGTGGATGGGATTGCTGTCGAAGGCGTGGATACGCTCGAGTATCGCTTTCCTCATTTCCACGTAGAGCATCAGAGAGCCGATGGCGTGATTCCAACTTCTTTCTGGCGGTCTGTTGGATATTCGCAAAACACCTTTTTCGCGGAATGCTTTTTAGACGAGTTGGCCGCCACTGGGAATAAAGATCCATTGGAAGTTCGCCGGCGGTTACTCACTCAGTCGCCACGGCTACTGGGCGTTCTGAATCTCGCGGCGGAAAAGGCGAATTGGGGCAAGACTCCGGCCGGACGGTTTCAAGGCATCGCAGTGGTGAATAACATCGGCAGCTATACGGCGGAGATCGCGGAGGTGTCGGTAGAGAAAGGCAATCTGCGCGTGCATCGCGTGGTGTGCGCGGTGGATTGCGGCCAGGTAGTGAACCCCGCGCTGGTGAAGCAGCAAATTGAAAGCGGGATTGTATATGGTCTAACCGCCGCATTGAAGGGCGCAATCACGATTGAGAAAGGCCGCGTGCAGCAGGCTAATTTCGATACGTATGAGATGTTGCGAATTCATGAAATGCCGGCGATTGAAGTGCATATTGTTGCGAGCACGCAAGAGCCGGGTGGAATCGGCGAGGCAAGCGTTCCACCGATTGCTCCGGCCGTTGCGAATGCGATCTTTGCGGCGACGGGCAAGCGCATTCGGAGCTTGCCGATTCGGCGCGCGGATTTGGTGTAGCAGTGCCGGATCAAGCAGTGTTTTTTAGAGGATTTGAGGCGCGACTTCTACCGGAAAGTTCACGGAGTTTGCGATGAAGCAGAAACGGTGCGCGTCGTGGTGAAGAGCGAGGGCTTTGTCGCGATCATCACCAGCGGCAATTTTGACCTCCGGTTTGAGGAGCACTCGAATAAATGCGCCTGAACCGTCGTCCGCTTCTTGCATCACTCCGGAGGCGGCGTCGCGATAGTCCAGAACTGTCACATGATTGACGGAGCAAAAATGCAAATACCAAAGCATGTGGCAAGTGGAAAGGCTGGCCACTAAAAGTTCTTCGGGATTGTAGCGCGTAGCATCTCCGCGAAACTGTGGATCGCTTGAGCCGGGAATCTGCGGTTTCCCGGCGGACGTGACGGTATGGTCACGGCGATAGCTTTTGTAGGTTTTTGTGCCATCGCCGTCGTTACCGGTCCAATCCACGCGAATTTCGTAGGTGTGCTGCCTCACGGCTTGATGGTAGCGCCGAAGAAAGGTAGACGGTCTAGCGCAAGCCGCCGGAGGCTAGCAGCGTTTCGCCAGTGAGCCAACCCGAATCCGTCGAGGCCAGAAACACCGCGATGGGAGTGATGTCTTTTGGCTGTCCGATGCGGCCGAGTGGGGTCTGCGCCTCAAAGCTCCTTTGGAAATCGCTTCCAATGATTCCAGCCGAGTGAACGCCTTCCGTTTCGACCATTCCTGGATTGATTGAATTGACGCGAATTTTCTTTGGTCCCAATTCCTTCGCGAGCACATGCGTTACAGCGTCCACAGCGCCCTTGGTAGCGGTGTAAACCGCACTTGTCGGCGGCGCGATGGAACTTGCTGTTGAACCGATATTGATTACGCTTCCACCTTCAGCGCTGAAGTGCCTAGCGGCTTCTTGCGTAGCCAGGAGGAGTCCGAGCACGTTGGTGTTGAACATCCGGTGAAACTGTTCCTCATTGATGGCGTCAAGCGGCGCAAATTCATAGACGCCGGCGTTGTTTACCAAAACGTCGAGCGTGCCATAAGCTTGCTTTGTTTCCGCGAAGAGACGCTGCACATCGGCTGTTTTCGAAACGTCGCCCTGCACTGCAATCGCCTTACCGCCCTGGCTCGTGATTTCCGCAACGACGCGGTCCGCGCCTTCCCTGCTCGAAGCGTAGTTTACAACCACCGACGCGCCCTCGGCCGCCAAGCCCTTTGCGATGCCGGCTCCAATCCCCTTTGATGCGCCTGTCACAACGGCGACTTTCCCTGTCAGCTTGCTCATTGCTGTGTTTCCCTTCGATTCCTTTGATATGTCGATAATCATCGAACTATCTAAGGGATGAGTCGGGATTGGAAACGATTCACGTTTTTAGTTCTGGATCCAATCGACTGCTTGGGGCGGGAGATGCGAACCGGGCGAATCGAGCGTGAGCACGATGGAAACTTTTTCGCTCACGCGCTCATAATCCACTTCTCCCAGCTTCAACTCGTCAGGCGCGAGCATAAGCTCGCGATGGCTGGAGCCGTCGTCGATGGTCAGCAGAGCCTTATTGGCATTCAAAACGAACGGCGCGCCGTGGTCCCAGGTGATCTGCAAAACACCGGCCTTGGGCGTCGCGACAAGATTGAGTTTATTTGTGTCAGGACGGAAATAGCGCGCGATGGCGCCGGAGAAGAGAGCAAACACAGCCAGAACCACTAATGCCGCAAAGCTAGCGCCGGCGATCCAACGGTAACGGCGCTCGATTGTTTCCGGAAGAACAGCGTTGGCCGCACGCGGCGGGAGCGGTTCGGTTACCGTTTTCCCCGCCACGCCATTCTCTGCCGCAACTTCTGGTAGCCGCTTGAACTCCGAGTCGTCAAAGAAAAACTTCCGGACAGACGGCTGTTCCGCCAATTGACCGTCAACGGCCAGGAAGAAAGCGGCCGTGCGCGGTTCGTGGCTCTGTATCAATAGGAAAGCGTAGTTGCCTCCCGGGAACTGCTCCGCAAGCAGCGTCTTATCCGCTATGGAAGGCAAAAGCGGTCCAGGCCGCAAGTGACTTCTGAAAAACCCGACGGGCACTTTGTTTTGCCGCTGGGTAGCTTCTTTGACCTCAGTGAGGTGGAGATGCTGCTCCGGGTCCAGCATGTAAATCGGACCGTCTTCGACATGCCTGCCGATGATGGCGACGTCATCCACACGCAGGACCTGGGAAGCGCCGCCCGGCAGGCCGCCAATCAGCAGGCCGCCAATTTCGATCCCCAGGCTTTGCGCTTGCGCCAATTCGCTGATGACATGGGTAACCAGGTCCAAACGCATTTCAACGGCGTAAGGGGATTGTTCGGGGGTCCAGCGAACGTAAAGCGGAATTTTGTCCGGGATGCTCAATACTTCAACTATAGCGGCGGGCGGGCGCTACACTGCTTAGTGTTTGGCTGGTAAGCTCTATCTCGTTGCAACGCCGATTGGCAATCTGGAAGATATCACGCTACGCGCGCTACGCGTGCTGCGCGACGAAGTGGCGGTAATTGCGTGCGAAGATACGCGGCAAACACAAAAGCTGCTGCAACATTTTGATATCCGCAAGCCGCTGATCGCGTATCACGAACACAACGAGGCGAGCCGCAGCGCGGAGATTGTGCAGATGCTGCAACGCGAGGAATCCGTGGCGTTAGTGACCGACGCCGGGACCCCGCTGGTTTCAGATCCGGGTTACCGGGTAGTGACGGCCGCGGTGGAAGCGGGCATGACCGTGATTCCGATACCTGGAGCCTCGGCGGTGCTGGCCGCTTTGGCGGCTTCCGGACTACCCACGAATGAGTTTCGCTTCGCCGGCTTTTTGCCGCCCAAGCAGCTCGCCCGTAAGAAGGCGCTAGAGGAACTCAGCAACGAGACCGCCACACTGGTGATTTATGAAAGTCCGCATCGGATTCTAGATACGCTGGCCGATATACAAGAGGCAATGGGCAGCCGGCCCGTAGTGTTGGCGCGCGAGCTGACAAAGTTGCACGAGGAATTTTTGCGCGGAGCGGCCGGCGAGATTCGTGAGCAGTTGCAGGCCAGAAGCAGCGTGAAGGGTGAGATTACGCTGGTAATCGGACGGGCAGAGGAGCAGAGCGGAATAGCAGGCGATCCGCTGGAAGCCATTGTTTCACTGCAAAATGCGGGCGTGGAGCGGATGGAGGCGATTAAGAGCGTCGCAAAGCGGCTGGGGCTTCCGAAGCGGGAGGTCTACCGGCTCGCGATGGAGCAGGGCAGCAGTTCGCCGGACAAACGTCGTGATTAGGACAGTAGTTGCCGATGGCGAGCTTCGGCGCTTCTGAAAGGCGTTCCTGAATCAGCTGCCGCAGCATTCTAATGAAGGCGGGATGCGTACCTGCCGTAGCAGCGCGCACCATCTTCATGCCCAGTTCTTGCGCGAGTGCTTGCGCCTCATGATCTAAATCGTAGAGAACCTCCAGGTGGTCAGAGATGAATCCTAAAGGAACCACAATCACGTTCTTGACCTCTTCGCCGTGAAGTTGGCGCAAGTGATCTAGAAT
>DASXGT010000247.1:0-39673 GCA_036488895.1 Bryobacteraceae bacterium
CGTCCGACGGGTGAAATCGATTCGCGGGCCAAGCTCTTGCTCGTTTCCTCGCTCGTTTTGATCTCACTCTGCCTTGCAACCGAAAAGCCGGACTCCATCAACGTGTTGGGGTTCACGTTTAAAGCGCGCGAGTGGCTGGTCTTAGGCATCCCGTTGACGTTGGTTGTTATCTACGCGGCGGTGCAGCTTTATCTGGCATGGAGTGTTCAGCGCTCCAAGATGGAGCACGCGATATTCACCCCGATTCTTTCGATACGGACGTGGATTCAAACTATGATGACGGCGCGCATTGAGAATGGGGCGAAATTTATCGAAGAAACACTGGAGATGAGCCGGTGCCGGGCGGACATCGAGCAGTGGTTCAAGGCACAGAGCGACGCAGTGTTTCAACAGAACACCAGCGATTTGAAGCAACCGGAGGCGATCTGGGACGAGGAGGTGTTCACGCGAAACCGGCAGAGATGGGAAGATCTGCAAACAGAACACGAGAAACGCCGCAAGGATGCCGGTCTAACCGATCATGAGAAGAAAGTAGATGCGGTTTTGGATGACATCGCGGCGGGCCGGCAGATGCCTGATTTTGTTCTCGCCGCGGACGCACTGAAGGACTGGGAGCGAGTTATCGGCGTGCGAAAGGTACGAGCGCTTCTGGATCTCATCATTCCGCTTTTCGTCGCCTTCATTGCCCTTTACGTCTTCACAATCACAGTCATATCCCCTTCCTATCTAAGCGCGCTTGGCTCTTATCTGTCCAAAGGGCGATGACGCTTGGCCTGTCAGACTTTAGCGGCGGCGGCGAACGACGGAGATGTCATGCCGGCGCATTTACATCTAGATGGCATCGTGAAAGATGATGCCAACCGTATGGCGTTGACCAGAACGCACGCGGCTAACACCATGTCTTAGATTCACCTTGTATGTACCGCGCGTTCCTTGCACGGGCCGATGATGGACAGCGAAAGCGACCGCGTCTCCCTGGCGCAGAGGCACAACTTCCGGGCGCGATTGCATCCTCGGACGTTGTTCGGTTAGAACAAACTCCCCGCCAACAAAATCCCTGCCGGGCTCCGATAGAAGAATGGCTACCTGGATTGGAAAGACGTGTTCTCCGTAAAGATCCTGATGAAGACAGTTGTAATCCCCGGCTCCGTACTGCAGGAGCAGCGGTGTCGGGCGTAACTGTCCAGCATCGTGGCAACGCTGAATGAATTCGTTGTGATCGCGAGGGTATTGAATATCGATCCCCATTGCCTGGTTCCATTGATTCGCCACAGGAACCAACTTTGGGTAGAGCGCCGTACGCAAGCCCTGGATCATGTCCGGCAGTGGATAGCTAAAGTACTTGTATTCACCGCGCCCGAATCCATGGCGTCCCATCACAATTCGGCTACGAAAACCGTTTTCGTTTTGATACCAACTCGCCAGCACCCCGCATTCTTCCGGCGTCAGCAGGCTCTTGAGCAAGGCGCTGCCTTGCTCGTTGAGTTCGTTGGCAATAGGCGGCCAGTCAAGCTCCTCGATACGGGCGACGGCGTTTGCCGATTCCGGCGTCATCATGTCTGCCTGTTTCATTGACATCTGGCTACTTTAGCGATAAATGCAACGAATGACACTCCGTATCTTGCTCTCAAATTTAAGAATTGCACAGCAAGATACGGAGTGTTCCGTGTCGGAAATTCTCTTAGTTTAGGAGTGCAGAGATGAGCTACTTCTCTAGCAATTGAAAGCTGAAAGGAAGTTATTTATGTCCAAAGAACAAGACAACAAAGCTCTTGTAGGCCGCTGGTTCACAGAGTTCTGGGGACCCACCTGCAATCTGAACATTGTGGATGAGCTTGCTGCGCCCGATATGCTGCTGCAATATTCGTTACATGAGCCACGCCGCGGCCGTGAGGATATTAAAGCCTTCATGCGCGGTTTCCGCGAAGCATTTCCCGATCTCAATTTCTGGGGCGCCGCCGATTTGATCGCTGAAGGCGACTACGTCGTCGGACGCTGGGAAGGCGGAGGAACGCATACAGGGCCTGCGTTCGGAGACTTTCTGGCTGGGTCGCTGCCGGCCGCTACGGGCCGCAAGATGCGTTTCACCGGAACGACAGTACTTCGTATCGAGAACGGCAAGATCGCGGAGGAGGTCGGACTGGACGATGGGGTGACTGCACTACAGCAGCTCCAATTGATCCGCGAAATTTAGCCACGGCGGCAGCTGTTGCCCAGCGATGGCTGCCGTTTACGATTATATTGTCAAGGCAAGCTTTTCCCGCGATCAATGGACAAGCGGCAGGCTACTTGAGACCCTATACCCCAAGATGAATATTTTGGATATCAAGCAACTTTCATCCCGACTGCGCGATCGGCTTTCCGGGCCAGGGATGCTGGATTTGACGAAGCGGTTGATCACTATTCCATCTGAAAATCCACCCGGCAGTCAATACAGCCAATGCATCCGTGTCCTTGTCGATGAGCTAGGCAGCTTGGGGTTCGATGACGTGAGATGCGAAGGGGCGTGTGTACTCGCGTCGGCTGGGACCGGCTCTCGAACTCTCTATTTCAGCGGCCACTATGATGTTGTTCCCGCGCAGAGCCGTGAGCAATTTCAGCCGCGCATCGAAGGCGCGAATTTGTTCGGTCGCGGCTCTTCAGACATGAAGGGCGGATTGGCTGCGATGATTCACGCGGCAGCGGCGGCACGCGATGAAGGGTTACTGAAACGCGGTCGTATAGGCATCGTGCTGGTACCCGATGAAGAGACCGCCGGTCCACGCGGGTCTCGCGATTTGGAGGCACGCGGACTTCTTGGGAAGGACGGCGTCGGCATGCTCACTCCGGAGCCTACCGGTGGCGTCATTTGGAACGCCAACCGGGGCGCCATTTCGTTGCGCGCCACCATGCGTGGGAAGGCTATGCACGTCGGTCGGCAATTCGAAGGCGTGAACGCCTTCGAGCGGGCGGTGCCAGCTATGGCGCGGCTTATCGAAATCAAGAAGGAAGTAGAGCTTCGCGAAACGGAATATAACATTACTCCACCGGCAGCGAGAAGGTCCATTCTGTTGCTGGGTGGACGCGCCGAGGCCGGTACGAACTTTAATGTGACACCTGATTTCTGTTCCTTTACGATTGACCGCCGCCTTAACCCGGAAGAAGACCTGGAAGAAGAAAAGCGCCGGTTGCTGGATGCTCTCGACGGTTTCGAAATTGAGATACTTCAGGAAGAACTGGCAGCGGGAACTCCGGCAGAAGATCCGCTTGGCGTGATTCTGTCGCGTCACATAGCCACTTTAACTGGTAGAGAACCCGCCTTTGAGATGTGTCCAGGCCTGCTTGAAACACGGTTCTATGCGGCGCACGGCATTTCGGCGTTCTCCTATGGACCGGGATTGCTAACCGTATCTCACGGGCCCAATGAATTCGTTCCAATCCACAACATTGCCCGCTGCGCGGAGATTTACGCGCTTACGGCGGCGGAGATGTTAGCCTGATCGACCTTGCATCCATATGGTTCAACGGTAGGCGGCTGCCTGGATGCCGTATAGCTCCGCATACTGACCACCCTTAGCCATGAGTTCATCGTGTGTGCCGACCTCGACCAGACGCGACCCATTCACCACGACGATAAGATCGGCCATGCGAACCGTTGAGAAACGGTGGGAGACCAGGATTGTAATACGCCCTCCGTAGCGATTTTTGGTTCCGCGCGCGGCGTCGGCGTAGCGTTCGAACAAAGCGTGTTCAGTCTCCGCATCCAGAGCAGCGGTGGGTTCATCAAGGATGAGGAGCAACGGCTGATCCCGCATAAAGCCGCGGGCCAGCGCGAGCTTTTGCCACTGTCCAAACGATAGTTCCACTCCGCCTGGCCACGTGGAACCAAGCTGGGTTTCGAGGCCCGATACGAGACGGGCGATAACGTCGCCCGCTCCCGCACGCTCAACAGCCGAACGCACAGCGGGCTCATCATCAAGCCGGGGAACGTCACCTAGACCCACTGTATGCACCGCTCGTAATTCGAAGCGAAAGAAATCCTGGAACGCACCGGCAAGCCGTGACCGCCACTCCGCGGCCAGTACTCGCGCCAAGGGCGTGTCGTCAATGAAGATGGAACCTGACGAAGGCTCGTACATCTTTGCCAGCAGCTTGACCAGTGTCGTCTTGCCGGCTCCGTTTTCGCCGACGATGGCGACCACCGAGCCGGCCGGCAAACTGACCGACACGTCTTCCAACACCACGCGTGTTGTGCCCGGGTATTTGAAGGACACATTTTCGAGCCGGATACCGGTATGCAACATGCCGGGCACGGGAAGTTCGCCGGATGCAGCGGCAGCGGCGGCATAATCTTCCAACCACGCGAGCCGGCGCGAACCGTCCATCCAGAAGCCGCGTAGAAATCCGATCTCACCCACCGTCGCGCCTATGTATGCCGACAACCGTGCGCCAGCAGCGAGAACCAGCAGCACTTGGCTCGCCGGCCTGCCCAAGCCATATGACACGAATACAACCGCAGCGGCATACGCCAGGCCAAAGATCGCCCATCCGAACGCATGCCACCAAGCCGACCGCCAGCGGGCATGGGCGATCGGCCGGTACCATCGTTCCCACGTAGATCGGCGGTCCGTAATCAGGCGCTCCCCAATGCCAGTGACTCGCACTTCCTTCCCAGGCGCCGCTGTGGTTGCGACAGAGAATAAGTGACGCGCCAGCCGGCTAGTTTGCGCTCCACGCTCCTGCACTATTCTTTCGATTGCGGGCCGCCAGGTGGATGTCAGCACCGTCGGGATGGCGAAAACGACGAGCAGAATGAGCGCTGGATGAATGGACGCCAGTAGCGCCATCGTTACGCCTAATCGCAGGAACCATCCCAGCGTGGAAAATACCGACATGTACATGTGGTCGAGCACGAACACTTGGTCACGGAGCATGGATAACCTGTCGAGATACTCGGGGCGCTCCTGATGCGCGATCGTTGCTATGGACCCCTGCAATTGCGCAACGTGTGACTCCAGCGCGATGGTCACTTTATCGCGAAAGCGGCGCTGGACTCGCGTGCTGACGGTGCGCAGGAACCATGTTCCAGCAGTTGATAAGGCAAGTCCTATGGCCGCGCCTTGGACCATGCCCGGTTTGTGCTCCATCACTCCTTTACCCAGCAGCATTAACCAGAGCGCGAGTAAGGCGTCAGGCAGTGCGGCTAGCTGAGAGAGTGCGAAAGATGCAAGCATCAAACGCGGTTGATTGCGATATCCGAGCTTGCACAATCGCCACACCGACGAAAGAGCAGGCGGCAAAGGTTCAATTGGAAGACCTTGCTTAGGGGAGGACGTCATACGTTGCGCCCTCCTCGTCACCCGGGACATTAAAGCGCTGAGCCTGAAGATCAAACATGGTCCGGTAACGGCCGCCCAGCGCCATCAGTTCGTCGTGGGTGCCGAGTTCGATCACCTGTCCCCGCTCCAGGACGCAAATCCGATCGGCTTGGCGTACTGTGGAGAAGCGGTGTGAGATCAAGATGGTGGTGCAATGCCGCGTCGCCGCCAGCAGGCGATCAAAGATCTCCGCTTCCCCACGAACATCGAGTTGCGCGGTCGGCTCATCGAGCAGCACAACCCCAGCTCCCATTGTGACCGCAGCTAGAGATCGCGCGAGGGCGATCCTCTGCCATTGGCCACCTGACAGATCGGTGCCGTCGTCATATGCGCGAGAGAGCACCGTATCCAATGTTGCCAGTTTCGCCGCTCCCGCTGACTCAAGCGCGGCCTGTATGACGTGATCCGGCGCCCCATCTGGCGCGACATTGTCGCGCAGCGGCAATTCCAGACGAATGAAATCCTGGAACACGGCCGTAATGCGGGATCGCCAAGAAGCGAGATCGAACTCGCGAATGTTGACGCCGTCTACCTCAATCACACCCGACTGCGGATCATACAGGCGGCACAAGAGCTTGGCGATGGTTGTTTTCCCGGCGCCATTCTGTCCGACAATAGCCAGCGATGACCCCGCAGGAATCGTGAGATCTAAGTCCTGCAGGACCGGGGCGCCGGAGGGATAAGCGAATGAGACTTTGCGAAGGCGAATCTCGCATTCCGGTTTTTCATTCGCCAAGCGATCACCGGAACTAAGCGCGCCGGCGGGACGCATGGCCGGCTCCAGACGCAGCACGGAGGCAACCGGCGCAGCCGCTCCATCGAGCGCCCAACTAAATCCGCCGAACGCAATCATGGACACACCGATGGCGCTCTGAACATAGACCACCGCTTCGCCTAGACTGATGCGGCCGCTGGTTGCCGCCTGTGCAAGCAACAAAAACACCAGCAAGTTGGCAAACACCACCAGGAGCAGGCTCCCTACGACGGGACGCTCGCGCAGACGTGTGGCCGCATATTGCAATTCATGTAAGCGAGTGCGCCTCGCCTTAAACCGCTCGATCGTCCAACTGTCAAGACCGAATAGCCGCAGTTCCTTGCTTGCCGGCGGGTCTACAGCAAGACGATAAGCGTAGTCGGCGTCGCGTTGCGCATTACGTACTTCCTCGGTGTTGCGATCGCGCCAAATTCCACTTTCGCGCAAAAGCCAATGCGTGGCCAGCCAAGCACCCGCGAGCACAAGCGGCGCCCACCATGCGTAATAGGCGAGAATCACGGCAGACGCTATGCCACCGATCATTTCCACCATACCGTTCGCGATGAAATCCATCGATATGGACAGAGGAGGGCCGGTCATGCCAAGGTCAAAATCTCGCGCAACCGTGAGGTCGCCGATGAGCGCGGGATTTTCGAGGTGGCCTATTCCAGGTGGACGCACGCATGCTTCAGTGAGTCTGTCGTAGAGCCAGGCGGCGGTCCGGTCTCCAAGGTTGGCGCTGACAGCCTGATGAATTGGGCCGAGCACCTGAAGCAGCACAAAAATTATGCAGGCAAAGGCCAGAGAACCTCTGAGCGACTGGCCGCGCTGTACCTCACCCACGAGCACGCCCATGGCAATCCCGAAGACTGCCGGTAGAATACCTCTCAGCAGCACAGTCATCCACCAAGTGGCGGCAAGGCCAGGGTCCGCTTTTGGCAGAGTGGAGAAAAACTTCCATTCCTTGCGCTCGCTGAACGCCTGCAGCACGACTGTATTTTGTCACAGGAAAGATCCGGAACGGGCCATTTCTTTGGACCAGACTAAGACGAGCGCGTTCAGCTTGGTGTCCGGGAATTTCCTCAGCTACTCATGAGATTGCGCGGCGAGCCGCTTCTTGATTCTTGCCTCAACCAGCGTAAAGAATCTCTGCACGTCGGTAAATGTCGTCTTGGGATCGTTATTGTAATCCCTGAGCCGGTGTTCGTAGTGGTTGCCCTTCGCCAGGACTTCGTCAATTGTAAAGCGCGCCTCCTGCATCGCCGCACCCCTGTGCTCGAAGTTTTTGGAGACTTCTCCGGTTGCTTTCTCCAGCGCGCAATAAAGGCTATAGGTTCTCTGGGTTGCCGGACACTTCCGGTTGTCCGCACGATCCCACCTGGCCGGCGAATTCAGAATTTCGCGAGCCCGCCGCACGATGCGGATGTCGCTCTCACTCACCGGAGGATTTGCATCGGATGGTCCGCTAAATTTAGAATCCTGCGCGCTGAGGAGCGCACAAAGCGTTAAAAGAACTAGCGTAATGGCCTTCACGGAAGTGTATACTCCCGGACCGTTAGAAGGTTATTCATTTTTTCACTGATTAGTGCACTGCGCCGTCATTGTTTCACATACGCCTATTTCGGAAACAGCAACGGCAGAGCATCCTCAGAGGTGAACATACACCGGGCATTGTGTCCGCACTCCGGCACGATTTTGACAGCGTGATGGGCGCCCAGCTTTTCATTCACGAATTTCCCGAAGGCTTCCCCGCGCGCCAATCGCGTGGGCCCTTGGGCCATCGCCGGACATGAGCGATCGAACCCGCCGAGCGGCAGAACATCGAGTTCGCCGAGCAAGTAAGTGGTAGGCCTGGAAGTCAACTGCGTCTTCAACTGCTCATCCGTCTGCTTTGCCGTGTAACCGGTGCGATCTTTCATGCCGTAAGGCCATTGATCGTACTTCGTGCAATCCCTGGCTCCGCTGAAATTGCGGAAGGCCGCGGCATCGGCGCTAACCGCCGGAATGTAACCCGGCGCATGCGCTTGGACAGAATAAGCCGCATCGGTCGGACGCGTGCTGTCCGGCCACGCATAGCTGGAAGGATTGGACACCACGTAACTGACCGGAACACCGAGCTTGTCATGGACCTGATTAGCCATCTCGTAACGGTTGAGCACCTGCCCGCCGGCTGAATGACCGGTGACCACGATCTGTTTGAGGTTCGGGAAGATTTCTTTGCGCGCCACCTTGCGGAGAACTTCGTCAAGGAAGTCGAACGAGGTCACGTCCGGGTTGCTGACTGCGGGTCCGCCTGATCGCCAGCTATTGCAGTTCCAGCTGATCTCGTTCGGGGCGAGGGTGTCGTGGCAGTTGGCGGCGGCTGAAGCCATGCGTGGCGCGATCACGACGGTGTTGTCCAAAGCGCCCGCAAGAAATGCCGCTGCCAGCGCATTGCGGAAATAGTTATCGGCATCGCGCCCGGCGCCATGTACGACGACCAGCGCGCGCGTAATGGATTCGTTGCGGGTTTCCAGCGAGTAAGTGCGGTAGATCAAAGAACGAGCCGACGCTCCGCCAAGAGAAACCCATTCGGTGCAGGATGGATTCGCAGTTATGCACGGAGCGGCGGAGGCAAGGGAGACCGAGAAAAGGACGAGAGCTATCAGGCGCATTCGTTTAGTATCGCGCTTGACGTCCCAGTTCCGCTTCCATTCGCTAAGCTCTGCTTTGCTATCCTATTTATTTCTAATGGCCGCAGCTGATTGGCGCCGGTCTTTCTAGCCATGGCGGCGCGGGTAAGTGAAACCTACGTTCTTCGCACCTATCCGTTCCGTGAAGCGGACCTCATCGTGAGCTTTTTTACCCGCGATCAAGGTAAACTTCGCGGCGTAGCTAGACGGGCTCGCAAACCGAAAAGTGATTTTGGATCGGGTCTGGAACGGCTCTCGCTCGTGAATTTATCGTATTCGCAAAAGGAAAATCGCGAACTGGTCAACTTGAATTCTTGCGATCTGTTGCAATCGCAATTCGATCTGCTGACGGATTTCGACTCCAGCGTCGCGCTCGATTACATCGCCGAAGTCAGCGACCACCTGCTCCCCGCCCAGGAGCCCAATGAGCGCTATTTTCGTTTGCTGGCGGCCGTTCTCGACTATATGCACGAACGCGCTCCCGGCGCGATTTGGACCGCCATCACTTACTTTTCGTTATGGGCCACGCGGCTCTCGGGCTTCCTTCCGGATCTTGCCGCTTACCCTGACCGCACTCTGACCGCCGGTTCGCGCGCCTTGGCCGCGGACATGCTGCGAACGCCAATCGCAGCCCTGCCCGCGCGCGTCTGGAATAAGGACACCGCGCTCGATCTGCGCCGCGTGCTCATCCGCCAAATGGAAGAACACGTGGAACGCCGTTTCAATACACCTCCGCTGCTCGAAGCTCTCTAAATTAGCAAACGCATGGACTCCTTCCAAGACACCGTTTTCAAGTTAAAGCGCTACTGGGCTGACCGTGGCGCGATTATTCAAGAACCGCACGATCTCGAAGTGGGCGCCGGAACGATGGCCCCAGAGACGTTTTTGCGCGTGCTGGGACCTAAGCCGTACAAAGTGGCCTACGTGCAGCCTAGCCGCCGCCCCGCCGACGGGCGCTACGGTGAAAACCCTAACCGCCTGTATAAGCATCAGCAATTGCAAGTCATTCTGAAGCCTGCTCCGGCTGACGTGCTGGATCAGTATTTGGGCAGCTTGGCGGCTATCGGCATTGATCTGCGCAAGCACGACATCAAATTCGAGGAAGACAATTGGGAAGCGCCGACGCTGGGCGCGTGGGGCATTGGCTGGCAAGTGATGCTGGATGGGCTTGAAATTACCCAGTTCACTTATTTTCAACAATGCGGCGGAATTGATTTGGATTTGGTTCCCGCTGAAATCACCTATGGGCTGGAGCGCATTGTGGCGTTCCTGCAAAACGTAAACAGTGTGTACGACATTGAATGGGCTCCGGGTTTTAAATACTCCAGCGTGCGTCTGGCCGATGAGGAGCAGTTCTCCACGTATAACTTTGAAATGGCGAATGTAGACCGGCTCTGGCGGTTGTTCGGCGAACATGAAGCGGAATGCAGCGAACTGCTTGCGGCTTTTAAGGCGGGATCACACCGCTTCCCCGTGCTGGCGGCCTATGACCAAGTGCTGAAGTGTTCGCACCTGTTTAACCTGCTCGATGCGCGCGGAGCGATCAGCGTCACGGAGCGCGTGGGCATCATCGCCCGCGTGCGAAAGTTAGCGGTGGGTGTGGCGGAAGCCTGGGTCAAACAGCAAAATCCGGAATTCGAAAAGGTGGTCGCATAGATGGCTTCCTTTCTTCTAGAAATTGGCGTTGAAGAAGTTCCGGATTGGATGATCGAGCCGGCTCTGGCTGAACTGACCGCGCGCTTTGAGGCTGCATTTAAAGTATTCGGCGGATCGGCATTGATCACAAAAGCGACGCCGCGCCGATTAGTTTTGCTCGTCGAGAACATTGACGCGCAAGCGCCTGACGTGGAATCGCTGGCCCAAGGCCCGTACCTTTCCGCCGGGGCGAAAGCCGCGGAAGGCTTTGCGCGTAAACAGGGCACGACCGTAGAGAAGCTGGCAAAAACGCAAGACGCCAAGGGCGAGCGCTATGTGTTCGCCCAGCTGGTTAAGGGGCAATCCGCGATCACGGCGCTGAGCGAGAAATTACCTGATGTGATTGCCGGCTTGCATTTCCCCAAGGCCATGTATTGGACGGGCAAGGGCGGCGTACGCTTTATCCGGCCCATCCGTTGGATAGTCGCGCTATTAGATGATCAAGTGGTTCCCTTCGAACTGGCAGATGTGAGGGCTGGCAACACTAGTCGTGGACACCGTGTGTTGGGAGCAAAAGAGCCGCAGCCCGTCACCATTGCTAATTATTTTGAGACGCTGCGCGCGAACTACGTCATCGTAGACGCGGAAGAGCGTAAGGCGCGCATTGAAGCGGGGTTGAGTGAAGGCGTTGAGAAGGACGCAGACCTGCTGGCAACCCTGGTTTACCTCACCGAATATCCGACGCCCATCCGCGGCAGCTTCGACACATCATACTTGGAGCTTCCGAAAGAGATTCTCTCCACCGTGATGCGTCATCACCAGCGCTATTTTTCTGTGTTGAAAGCGGACGGCTCCCTCGCGCCCGAATTTGTTGCGGTGACCAACACTGACGGCGATCCGGACGGCCTGATCCGCCAAGGCAATGAACGTGTGCTGCGCGCGAGATTTAACGATGCGCGCTTTTTCTGGGAAGTGGATCAGCATAAAAAGCTATCGGCCCGCGTGCCGGATCTCGAAAAGGTCACGTTCCAGGCCAAGCTCGGCAGTTATAAGGATAAAGCCCACCGCGTGGTGGCCTTGGCGGCCGAATTAGCGGCGCAAACCGGCGCGGAGGAAAGCACGGTTAAACAGGCCGCGCTACTTTGCAAGTGCGATCTAACCACCGACATGGTGAAAGAATTCACCGAATTGCAAGGTGTAGTCGGCGGACTTTACGCGAAAGCGCAAGGCGAACCGGAAGCCGTCTCCGTCGCCATCTATGACCATTACAAACCCGTCAGCATGGACGATTCCATTCCACGCACGTTGGAAGGCCAAGTAGTGGCGCTGGCCGACAAACTGGATACGCTGCGCGAGTGCTTCAGGGTGGGCATGATCCCGACTGGCTCCAAAGATCCGTTCGCCTTGCGCCGCGCGGCTCAGGGCGTGGTGAAGATTCTCTTCGAAGCCAAGCTGCCTCTGGAACCCGTGAAACTGGCGGCGGGTATCCCGGAACTAGTCGCGTTCATGAATGAGCGCATCCAGTTCTATTTGCGTGATGCGCTCGGCTATCCCTATGACGAAGTCAACGCGGTAATGGCGGCGCCGCTTACATCCCTGAGCGACTTAAGCGATCGCGCCGAAGCGCTGCATGAGGTACGCGCCACCGCCGATTTCGAACCTGTCGCGGCCAGCTTCAAACGCATTAAGAATATATTGAATAACGCGGAGTTCAACGCCGCCGGCGCGCCCGTGGAACATCTGATGCAAACCGGCCCGGAAGCAGACCTCTACCGAAATTTTTTAGCCGCGAAAGAGCAAGCCGGCCGGAGCAAATACGCGGAAAAGCTGAGGCTTGTAGCCTCGCTTCGTCCGTACGTGGATGTCTTCTTCGATAAGATTCTAGTGAACGACCCGGATTCGTCGATTCGGCAGAACCGTCTTGCGCTATTGAACAGCCTGTTGACTGAGTTCTCGCACGTCGCCGATTTTTCCGAAATCGTTACGCAAGGCGTCAGCGCCTGAAAGTTTCAACTCGGCAACTAAGTAGTCAGGAGACAAAAGACAAGCAATGAAGAAATACGTTTACTCGTTTGGCGGAGGCAAGGCCGACGGCGATGGAAAGATGAAAGATATCCTGGGCGGCAAAGGCGCGGGCCTCGCTGAAATGAGCAAGGCCGGGGTGCCTTGTCCTCCCGGCTTCACCATCTCCACCGAAGTCTGCAACCTCTTTTTTGACAACGGCAACCAAGTTCCACAAGAGGTGGACGAGCAAATTGATACGTGCCTCGCCAAGCTCGAAAAGCAGATGAAGAAGAAATTGGGCGGCGTGGACGATCCGTTGCTGCTCAGCGTGCGTTCCGGCGCCAAGTTCTCCATGCCAGGCATGATGAACACCATTCTGAATCTCGGCTTGAATGACGACACCACCGCCGGCCTGGCGAAGAAGACCGGCAATCCGCGTTTCGCTTATGATTGCTACCGCCGCTTCATTCAGATGTTCGGCGAAGTGGCTCTGCATATCGAAATGGAGAAGTTCGACCACATCTTCGATGCGCGCAAAGCGAAGATCAAGGCCAAGCTGGATACCGACCTCACGGCCGAAGATTTGCAGGCCATCATCGGCGACTACAAAAAGCTGGTGAAGAAAGAGACCGGCAAAGATTTCCCGCAAGACGCGCTGCAGCAGTTGAAAATGTCGCGCGACGCGGTGTTCAATTCCTGGAATACGCCCAAAGCCATCTACTATCGCCGCATGGAAAAGATTCCCGATTCCATCGGCACCGCCGCCAATGTGCAGGCCATGGTGTTCGGCAATATGGGCGACAACTCCGGCACGGGCGTCGGCTTCACGCGCAACCCGTCCACGGGCGAGAAGATTTTCTATGGCGAGTTTCTAGTGAATGCGCAGGGCGAAGACGTGGTGGCCGGCATCCGTACGCCGCAGCCCATTGCAGAGTTGGAACAGGTTATGCCCGAAGCCTATGCCAAGCTTCGCGAAATCACCACAAACCTCGAAAACCATTACCGCGACGTGCAGGATTTCGAGTTCACCATCGAAGAAGGCACGCTCTACATGCTGCAAACCCGCAACGGTAAGCGGACCGGTCCGGCAGCCGTGCGCATCGCCGTGGACATGGTGGAAGAAGGCATCCTCACTACCAAGGAAGCCGTACAGCGCGTGGCTCCGAACCAGCTTGATCAGTTGCTGCACCCCGTGCTTGATCCCGCCTTGCGCAAGAGCTTACAGAAGATCGCCTCGGGCCTACCGGCATCTCCCGGCGCAGCGGTTGGCCGCGCGGCCTTCTCCTCGGAAGACGCAGTGACCATGTCGGCTAGCGGCCCGGTCATTCTCGTCCGCAAGGAAACCACGCCGGATGATATTCACGGCATGGACGTTTCAAAAGGCATCTTGACGGCAGTCGGCGGGCTCACCAGTCACGCGGCCGTGGTTGCCCGCGGCATGGGCCGTCCCTGCGTGGTCGGCGCTTCGTCTGTTGCGGTGAACGAATCCACCAAGACGGCCTCTATCCTGTCTGAAGGCAAGAAGTTACTCCTGAAAGAAGGCGATTGGATCTCGCTCGATGGCACGCTGGGCGAAGTTTACCTCGGCCAATGCAAAACCAGCGAGCCTGACCCCAAGTCGCACTACTTCGCTACGTTCATGGAGTGGGCCGACGAATTCCGCGGCAAGTTCGGCGTGCGCGCTAATGCCGATATTCCACGCGACGCTAAAGCGGCACGTTTGTTCGGCGCCGAGGGTATTGGTCTCTGCCGCACGGAGCACATGTTCTTCGCCGAGGACCGCATCCCGCACATGCAAGCCATGATTCTGGCGCGCGATGAAAAGACCCGTAAGAAGGCTCTGCAAAAGCTTCTGCCCATGCAGCGCAAAGATTTCGCCGGTCTCTTCACGGCCATGGACGGCTTTCCGGTGGTTATCCGCACGCTGGACCCGCCGCTTCACGAATTCCTGCCTAAACGCGAAAACGTGATGGTGGATTTGGCCAAGCTGCCTCACGCCGACATCAAGACCAAGAAGGAAATGGCCACCACGTACAACGTGACTGTGGGCGAGCTGAAGACCTATCTGCCGGAACTGCTTTCACGCGTGGAAGAATTGCATGAATTCAACCCGATGTTGGGCCATCGCGGCTGCCGCCTCGGCATCACCTATCCGGAAATCACCGAAATGCAGGCGCGAGCCATTTTCGAAGCGGTCGTACTGGTCGCCAAGAAAGGCGTCAATGTGATTCCAGAGGTGATGATTCCGCTGATCGGCGACGTGAAGGAACTCGCGAATCAGAAAGCCATCGTTGTCAAGGTTGCCGAAGAAGTCCTGGGCAATGCCGAACTGAAGGACGTTAAATACTACGTTGGCACTATGATTGAAATTCCGCGCGCTGCGCTGACTGCGGATGAAGTGGCCAAGGAAGCGGAGTTCTTTAGTTTCGGAACTAACGATCTGACCCAGACCACGATGGGTCTCTCGCGTGATGATTATACGAAGTTCTCTAAACACTACGAAGACCTGAAAATCTTCAAGGCTGATCCTTTCGCGGTACTCGATCAGGATGGCGTTGGGAAGCTGGTTGAGATGGCAGTAAAGCTTGGCCGCAAAACCAATCCCAACCTGGAAATTGGCATTTGTGGTGAGCATGGTGGCGAGCCGAGTTCTGTTGAATTCTGCTACCGCACGGGCATGAATTACGTGTCTTGCTCGCCTTATCGTGTACCTATCGCCCGTTTGGCTGCTGCGCAGGCAGCCATCGCGGCGGGCAGCAAGAGCAGCGGCAAAGCCGAACTTAGCCGCACCGCTTAATGCAACAATCCGCCGTAACGTCATTGGGCCTCATGGGCCTGCCAGCTCCGATTTCGGAGCTGGCGGCCCGCAAATGGGATGCTTTGATTGTTGGCGGCGGCCACAACGGCTTGACCTGCGCGGCTTATTTAGCCCGCGCGGGCAAGCGTGTTTTGGTGCTCGAAAGCCGTGAACGAATCGGCGGCGCGTGCACTATTGAAGAACCTTTCCCCAACGTGCGCATGTCGCCTTGCGCGTATCTGGCGGGACTGCTGCATCCGCTGGTTATTGAAGAACTGGATCTTCTCGCGCTGGGTTATTCCTGGAGCCCGGCTAGCAACGGACTCTTCGTCCCGTTCGAAGATGGCAGCAGCATTCAACTCTATGATGATGACGAGCAATGTGAGGCTGAGGTCGCGCGACTAGCACCACGCGATGTAACCGGCTGGCGCGCCATGAACGAACTGATCAGCCGCACCCGCGATGCCATTCGCCCGGCGAATGAGCATGACCTTTGGATTGGCGAGCCACCCACGCGCGAACAAATGGAAGAGCGCCTGGGCAACGACGCAGAAGCGCGAAAACTGCTCTTCACTTGGTCCATGGCGGAATTCGTCGAACATTATCTTTCAGACGAGCGCCTGCAAATCGCCTATCTAGGACAAGGCGTCATCGGGACTAATGCGAGTCCGTTTGACTCGGGTACCGCCTCGATTCGCTTCCATCATTCCTCCGGCCGTCTCGGGGGGTTTCCGGGCGCTTGGGGTTATGTGAAGGGTGGCATGGGCATGGTGTCATTTTTCCTGGCCGATGCGGCACGCAATGCGGGCGCGGTAATCGCCAGCGGTGTACCAGTGGCGCAAATCATTCCTGGCGAAGGTGTCTTCCTGGAAGGCGGCGAGCACATTCACGCGCCTGTCATCATTTCTAACGCTGATCCTCGCCGTACGCTTCACCTGCTCGCCGCAAACGCAGATCCTGCATGGCGCGCCCAGGTGGAATCGATTCCCATGGAAGGCTGCACGCTGAAAGTTAATGTGTGGCTTCGTGAACTGCCCAATTTCCGTGCGCGTCCGGGTACACTAAAACCGCATCACTTCGGCCAAGTCAACACACCACTGAACAAACAGGAGTGGAAATCAGGATATGCGGCCGCGCGCGCAGGGAAATTACCAGAACGACTTTGGACCGAGCCTTATTTCCAAAGCGTGCACGACGCCGATGTTGCCCCGGAAGGCACGCACACCATGAGCATGTTCACGCAATATGTGCCGTACCGGTTCGCCGATGGTGATTGGGACCAGCACCGCGAGGCGGCGAAGAACCTGGCGCTCGATGCGCTGGCGCGCTATTGCAGCAATATTCCTGAAGCCGTGATTGACGCCGAGGCGCTGGGGCCGCCGGATATCGAGAAAAAGGTGGGGCTCAGCGGCGGCCATATATTTCAAGGCGAGTGCTTGCCTGCTTATATGTGGGGCAATCGCTTGCGCTCGCGAACGCCCATGCATGGGTTATATATGTGCGGCGCATGCACGCATCCCGGCGGCAGCGTGATTGCCATCAACGGACGGAACGCCGCCTTTGCCGTTTTAAGCGCTGGCTGATCGCAAACAGCAGCCCAAGCAGCGGAACCAGCGCAAAATACGGCCAATATTTCAAGAGCGGCGGCTGCGGCGGCAGCACGAAGATACGTCCGGAAAGCTCCGCCGCCGTGCCCCCTTGCTTTACCAGTACGTCTACACGCCACGAGCCGTTCGCCGGGACGCGCATGTTGGCCGCATAGAGAAGCTTGTTGGTTGCCTTGTCGTGCGTGGGCCGAGCCGTTACTTCGATAATCTTGCCGTCGATGGATTTGACCAAGTGAAGCGTGACATCCGCATCAAGAACGGTAGTGTCTCCGGCTGTCTTTTTGATCAGCACGCTTAGATCCGCCGTGCCGATTCTAAGCGGCGTCGGCGAACCGAACACCGTAATCTCAAACGGACCAGCCGGGCCGCGAAACTGGACCGCGCCGCCGTCTGCCAGCAATGCGCCGGCGCAGAGAAGTAGTCCTGCCAAGAAGCGTCTAATCAATGCATCATCCCGCGCATTTCCATAGGTTGAAAGAGAATCCAAATACCCGCACAATAAAGCAAACAAGCTGT
The DNA here is from genome assembly GCA_036488895.1 of Bryobacteraceae bacterium. GTDB lineage: Bacteria > Acidobacteriota > Terriglobia > Bryobacterales > Bryobacteraceae > Bog-105. The sequence continues at coordinate 17,343 of DASXGT010000247.1, forward strand.
GACTGCCCAGGGAATAAACTTCATCACGGCATCCTGTATGCGCCAACCCACGTATAGAGTCAGCAGCAGTCCGGCATCCAGCAGCAAAATCTGCGCACCCGTCACCGGGATCCGCGCCACATGATATAGCAAATGCGCCGCCCACATGGCAAAGCCCAGCGGAACCAGCATAAACACGAACCGCCGTATGGTATCGGCGGATTGCCAGAGCGTCACCAACGCCACTAAAGCGGCGGGGACCACCACCGCGCCCCCAATCACAAACGCGGCCACTGTTAACCGCATTGCATGCCATCCATGTTCCCATTGCATGACCGGCGCTACCATGCCAGCGGCATTCACAAATGCACCGAACACGAACAGCAACGCAATCGCCGCCCAATCCGTGCGCTTCGCCAGCCGGCCGATCGACGAACGGTATCCATCGAAAGTCACGGTCTTGGCAGGTATCACCGGCAGCAACGCGACGTTGTCATGCGGGCAAGCCTTCACGCAGTCGAGACAAAAAGTGCAGTCCAGGTTTCCGATCTTCCTCGGTTGGAAAAGCGCCAGCTCACATCCGCGCGCGTGCTCGTTTCCACGGATGCAATCGTATGTGCGGCAGCTCTGGCAGACCGCTTCGCTGCGGATCCCAACTTCGCGGGGCGAAATTAAAGATCCAATGAAATGAAACTGCCCGATGGGGCAAACATATTTGCAAAAGCTGGCGCCGCGAAAAACCCCATCCACCGCGATGGCCGCGAGAAAATATCCGGCCATGACGCAGGCCGTCAGCCATGGGCTGTCCCATAGCGAAAACGCTTCGTAAGCCCATAAATACAGCACAAATAATGCCGCCGCCAGCCATTTGGTTCTCAGAACTCGCGGCCAGCGCAGTTTTGCGGGCAGCATGCGGCGGGCCACGTCGCGCGCCAACGTGAACGGGCACGCCATGCAAAACACGTTTCCTACAACCAATAGAGCCAGCACGGAAAGCGCACGCCAGTGAATCCACGGCAGAACTCCGGCCATATTCAGCGGAGCCACTTGCGTGCCGCGAAATCCATCCGCCATCACAACCGTTGCCAGCAGCAGCATAGCCCATTGCGCAATGCGCCGCGCTTGTGGAGCGAATGACCAGAACTTTGAACGAGTTCGCGCCGCTTGCTTTTTTACGCGAATCGCGGGGATCTCGCGCCGCCGCTCTCCCGACACCACACGCCCCATAAACACGAACGCCGGTACCAAATACACGATTGATCCCGGCACCCACATAATCAAACCGGCCAAAGATTGATCTTCGAGCGCGGTCATGGAGCCTGCCCGCACCAGTGCATAACTCGGGTACAGCAACGTCCCCGAAAAAACAAAGAATGCAGCAATCACCGTATTCACGATGTCCCCAAACAACAAGTACGGAATCGCTACCCACGTGGGCCACTTCTGTTTCCCCGGGCCGGGTTGAATAATCGGCCACCAGAACAAAATTCCACTCCAGAAAAAGGAAGCGTGTTGCAGACCGTGCCACGTCGGCGAACTCAGCGCCAATTCGTAAAACATCGGCAAGTGCCAAAAGACACTGCTGAACACAAACACCGCCCATGCCACGGGCGGCGAAGTGAGCCAGCCGAAAAATTGTTTCAGCGGATGCCATGTCAAAAATGGCGCAAGGCCTTCTTTAACGAATGTCTTCGGCAACCCGCGCAGCATCGGCAACAGCGGCGCGCCGAGCAGCACCAAGGGCGGCGCGAACAGCATCAGCAATAAATGCTGCGTCATATGCGCCGTCAGAAAGAGGCTGTCGAATGCATCCAGCGGCGATTCGGTGGCCAGAAACACCAGCAGCAGACCGCCCAGAAACGCGGCCAAGCGGCCCCAATCCCGCTCGTCACGGATCATCCGCCGCCCCCGCAGCCAACCGCGCACATAGATCAACGCGGTTGCCAGCAGTAGCGCTATCGCGCGCGCATCCAGCGTCCAGGAAGTAAGCGCGGCAGTAGCAAGAGACTCCATCAATGGTGCATGAGGGTGGCGATATCGCGCGGGAGTTTATTCGCGGGCTCATTCGACGGCCGTACCGGCGGTACATCCGCTGGATGCAGAGTCGCCATAAACGCCACCAGCGCATCGACCTCAGCCGGGCTCAGTTTCTTGCCATAAGCCGGCATATTGCCTCCGCCTTGAATCACCTGCCGGACCATCTGGTCTTTAGTCAAGCGCGTTGCCACGGCGTCCAAGGCGGGTCCGCGCTCGCCACCTTTTCCACCCAATGCATGACAATTGCGGCATTGCTTGTCTTGAAACACCAAAGCGCCGCGCGTTTCGAGCGGAGTCCGCCCCTTCACAAACTGTACCGGGACTGCGTCGGAGTTCCAAGCCGACATGTGCGGCGACCATGGCGACGTTTCACCCATGTAGGTCAACACCGCAATCACCAGCATCACAAATACCACCGACAGTACCGCAACGGGCCTGCGCCGCGCACTTTTCTCTCCCGTGCCGGAAATGAACGGCATGGCAAAGAGGAAGGAAATGGCGATGGCGGGCGCGATGAATAAAATCATCACTTCCATCCAATCCGGAAGCAGCGCCAGCATGGCGAAGATGGAAAGGAAATAAAAGTCCGGACGCGGGTTGGTATCGACAATCGTCGGGTTCGGCGGCCCGAGCGGCCCCTTCGGTCCGAACACCAGCGCGCAACCCAGAATGCCGACGATCACAATGGCCGCGAAGATCAGATCTTTGCCCACGGCATTCGGCACAAACGGGACGCCCTCTTTGCGAATGATATCCGCGTATTCGGCGTCATAGCTACGCCGGTGCACCAGATGCCCGGGCTTCGGGTATTCATTGATGCCTTTAGTTAGCACTAAGCGCAAGTGCATGCTGACAATCGCGATGATTGTCCCAGGAATGATAAACACGTGTAGCGTGAAAAAACGCGACAGCGTTTCACCGGCGATAATAGGCCCGGCCAGCAGTAGATGCACAAGCTGCGCGCCGATCAGCGGCACCCTCCCGGTGATGGAAGCGCCAATCGTCAAGCCCCAATACGCATCCTGGTCAAAGCGCAGCACTTGGCCGGTGAACGCCATACCCAGCGTGGTCAACAACAAAAATATCCCACTTACCCAAGTGAGTTCGCGCGGATATTTGTAAGCGCCGAACAGAAAGACCTGAATCATGTGCAGCGTCATAATCGCCACCATGAAATTCGATCCCCAGTTGTGCACGGCGCGCAAATACCAGCCCCAGAACTGTACATGATTTAAGTACTGCAAGCTGGTCCAGGCTTCATTCGTCGAAGGCACGTAGACAAACGCCAGCATCGTGCCGGTAATTATCTGAATGATGAAGCACAGCAGCGTGGCGCTGCCGAACACATAGAACCAACTTCCCGCGCTCCTAGGCACTTCATGGCCCGCCGTTGAAGCATAGAGAGCCGAAAGATGGAGGCGGTCATCCAGCCAAACCGCGCCTTTTCTGAGTGTTTCTATCACGGCTTTTATTCCTTAAACCGGGTTAGCAAGCGTGGGCATTTCGCCGCCCCGCACCCAAAGGTGGCCTTTTTCCACCTTGTAGTCGTACTGGAAGAGCGCGCGTGGAGGCGGCCCCGCGGCCCGCTCGCCGTCCTCATAGTAAGCACCGCCATGGCAAGGGCACATGAAGAGCCCGGATTCCTGGAACCAGCGCACGGGACACCCGAGGTGCGTACAGTTAATGGCGAACACCTGAAACTTATTCCCTTCGATCCGCCGCACCCAGCAAGGGATATCGGCCGTCTGGCCGTCCCAGGGACGCGTGAACGGATTGCGATAAGTAGCAATGCGCGTGGTCTTCTCCGGAAAACCGTCCAACTCACCAAGGGAGATCCAATCGCGCGGATCTTTCTTATCCGCAAAGCTTGAGAATACAAAGCCGACTATCGGCACGGCCAGCGCTAACCCCGCCACTACGTTCAGCGCTACGCCGATATTGAATAACCAATCGCGCCGCGCCGGCTGTTTGGGTCTGTCGACTACGCCTTCTTCCTTTTTTATTGCGCTCATTTCTCTACCTTTACTCCGCTCATCGCTCTCCTTGCGTTTTCTTATTGCGCCGCCGGGCGTTTCGACGCCAGGTACGCCACCAGGTCCGCAACATCCTGATCGTTCAAGGCATGGCCGGCATTCAGGAAACGGTAATCCGGCATGCCTAAATCCGGCCGTCCCACGATAATGGAGGTGCGCAGATTCTGATTGGTAGTCAACGCCAGATACGACGGATCAGTCACCACGCCGATGCGCGCGCCGGGACCATGACAAGCAAAGCAATCCTTTAAAAACAATTTCCTTCCGCTGTCCAAATTGCCAACGGTCTTGTCGTCCGCATAAGCCGGAAGCGGCGCGCCATTCACCGGCTTCGCCCAATTCTGTTTCATGCCTTCCACCAGCGCGGTAACTTGGTTGGGTTGCAGCGGACCGCCTTGCTTCAGCGCCCACGGCGGCATAGCGGTGCCCGGACGCCCATATTCGATCACCTGCTGAAGCGCCTCTTTCGGAACCAGCGCTTGATAAATGGGATCGTTCAAGATTCGTCCCGGGCCCAGTTTTCCGTTCTCGCCATGACAGCCGGCGCAATTCTGCGCGTATAACGTTTTGAAATCGGATATTTCACCCGGATTCGCCTCGTCCGCTTTAGGCTTACCCCAGGGTTCACAGCCCGCGCTGCACAGCAAGGCGAAGCCAACCACGGCGGCCCATGTCATGCCCCTGAGCCGCATTATTTCTCTTCCTCTTGACCGGGCGTTTCCAGAAACGCCCGTTCCGCCAGCGTCCACGATTGCATGGTCCGAATGCTGGTGCTGCGCGCGACCACGTAACCACCAACCAATCCAAATCCAAGTTGTGCCACTACAAACCAAGGCCAACTGATGCGCGCGTTCATGGCCGGATTCACCACATCTAAGATGGTGGCTACCACGCCGCTCCAGAATAATGGGCTTATAATGCCGGCCCAGACGACTGCGTACTTCGGAAACATCGGCAGCATCACGGCATACAACACGCCAACCAATATTGAGATGATGCCGTGACCCACGAACGCTGCCGCGAATGCCGTGCCGTTAAATGCGCGCAATTGTTCCAGCGAGGCGTTGCCCAAATTCGGCATAACGGCCCCGGCCAACAGGTTAATCGGAAACCAAATACTGCCTTGGGCTACCACCCCGTACAAACAGGCCAGGGCGGCCATGGCGGCGCCGCCCGCCAATCCGCCCCAAAAGCCCGATGAATAAGGGTGTATACGCTCCGGCACGCGAACACGGTGGCCACCTTCGCCCAGTTTCAAGCGAATCACTTGGCGCGCCCCCACCACAATCGGCGCTGGACGCAACGCCGCTTCCACCGGCATTTCTTCATGCTCTTCGTGTGGAATCACGTTGCGCCACCAGCCCACCCCGGCCCGGGCGAAAATCACCAGGCCGATGACGCTGATGGCCCAATGCGTCACCATACCGGCAAACAACAACGTCAGGCCGAAAGCAAATACCATCGGCCAAAACGTGGGAGCCGGCATGTGGACATGTCCGTGATCCTGTTCTTGCGACATCTGTTGATTACCTGCCAATGACATAGACCACCAAGAACACAATGACCCAAATGGCATCGACGAAATGCCAATACCAGGATAGAAACTTCACGCGCCGGACCTGGGTTTGAATCGGAAAACCAAACAGCGTGACCAGCATAGTCAGCAGCAGAAAACTCATGCCCACAATTACGTGGCTGGCATGCAGCCCGACCAGAGAGTAGTAAGTGGATCCGAACAAGTTAGTCGCAATGGTCAAATGGTCTTTGAAAATGAGCTTGTGCCATTCGAGCCCAGTTGAAATTAAAAACTCCATGCCCAGGCAGATGGTCGCGAACCACCACGCCTTAAAGCGCCCCAGCTGATTGTGCGCCAGCGCGTGTTCGGCAAAGACGATGGTTAAGCTGCTCGAAAGCAGGCAAATGCTGGCCAGAACCGGCAGTTCCAGAACGTCTTTCGGATAAGGCCCGGTGAGACTCTTTCCGGCGTATACGAGATACGCCACCACGAAAATAGTAAACAGCGCCGACTCGGTGATGATTAGGAAAATGATGCCGATGGTGCCGCGATCAGGCAGCGTCCATTCTGATTCCATTGGTTCGGCGAGAGTGCTTTGTGTCATTGCTCGAACTTCCAATCCGGATCATCCGGATTTTTCAGATCCCACAACGGGCGGCTGCTGCGCACCACGGGCACGTGTTCGAAATTATATTCAGGCGGCGGAGAAGCGGTAGCCCATTCCAGCGTCCACGCATCCCACGGGTCGTCGCCGGCCGGTTTACCCACGCGGGCCGAACGCCACACGTTCCACACCCAGATAGAAATGCCTGAAATCTGCACAAATACACCGATGGTGCTGATCAAGTTCAACCAATTCCAACCGCGGTCCGGCGCGTAGGTGTAAATGCGCCGGGGCATTCCCAGAAAGCCGAGGAAATGCATGGGCACAAAGGTAAGTTGCAGGCCGATAGTGAATAGCCAGAAATGCCATCTGCCCAATCTTTCATCGAGCATCCGGCCGGTCACTTTCGGGTACCAGTAATACATGCCGGCGAACAAGCCGACTACGGTTCCGGCCGCCAAGGTGAAGTGAAAATGGCCAACCACGAAATAGGAATCGTGAAGCTGCCAATCGAAAGGCGCGATGGCCAGCATGATGCCGGTCAATCCGGCGCATAGGAATTGGAAGAGAAATGCACAGCAGAACAGCATGGGGGTATCCAGCCGCAGCTTGCCGCCGTACATAGTGGCCGTCCAGTTAAAGATTTTGATTCCAGTGGGAATGCCCACCAGCATGCTGGAGGCGGCGAAGAAGGTGTTTGACCAGGAGCTCATGCCCACCGCGAACATATGGTGCGCCCAAACGCCGAGGCTAATGAATCCGATGGCGGCTACGGCGCCCACCATGGCGGGACGGCCGAAAATGGGCTTGCGAGAAAAGACGGGAATGACTTCGGACAAAATGGCAAACGCCGGAAAAATCAAGATGTAGACTTCCGGGTGCCCGAAGATCCAGAAAAAATGTTGCCACAAAATCGCCGAGCCGCCTGCCTGCGTATTAAAGAAATTGCCGCCCAGGAAGCGATCGATCAGCAACATGATCTGCGCCGCCGATAGCGGAGGGAGAGCGATGACGATGAGCCAGGCATCGATCAACATCACCCAGACGAACATAGGCATGCGGCTCAGTGTCATGCCTGGGCAGCGCATGCTAATGGTTGTGGCAATCACGTTAATGGCGCTAGCAATGCTTCCCAGTCCCGACACTAGAATTCCCAAAATCCAGTAATCCGTACTGGCTCCGCGCGAAAACGCCTTGGAGGTTAACGGCGCATAAGCAAACCAACCCACGTCCGGCGCGGAACCCGCTCCCGACAATCCGCCGCCGCCGACGTAGCTGAAATACAGCAAACAACCGCCAAACAAAAAGATCCAGTAACCGAACGCATTCAGCCGCGGAAACGCCATGTCGCGCGCGCCAATCATTAGGGGCACTAAATAATTGGAGAGGCCCGCAACAAACGGCATGCCAACCAGAAACACCATGGTGGTGCCGTGCATGGTGAACAAGCGGTTAAACGTATCGGGTCCGACGACATGGCCGTTGGGAAAAGCCAATTGCAAGCGCATCACCATGGCCATCAAACCCGCGATGACCAGGAACGCCAGCGCGGTAACGACGTACATCAGTCCCAGGCGCTTGTGATCGACGGTGGCCACCCACCTATACAATGTCTCTGAAAAGGAGAACTCGGATTCGGAGGTTTCTGGATGTTGCAACGGATAATCAATCGAAGCCATATATTGGAACCTCCCCTCTACTGAAGCGACTGCAGGTAAGTCACCACTTGCGATAGTTCGCCAGCGGTTAATTTCAAGCTCGGCATAAAGCAGCCCGGCTTCGAGTTATTCGGGTCGTTGACCCACTCTCGCAGGTGCTCCGGCGTATTAGTTATCACGCCCGAGCCCAGCGTTTTACGGCTCATTAAGTGTGTCAAGTCCGGTCCGAATTTACCGGGTCCCTTAGCGGCCGGACCCGCGCCTCTTATAGCGTGGCAATTGACGCAAGAAAGCGATTCAAAAGCCGCCCTGGCTTGCGCCACTTGCGGGTCAACCACTGCAGCGCGTTGCTGCCCGGCAGCCCACCGCTGAAAGTCATCCGGCTGTTGCGCCACTACGGTCAACAACATATTGGCGTGCTGGGTGCCGCAATATTCGGCGCAGTTTCCCAGATACACACCCGGCTCGCGTGGATCAATCCACATGTAATTCGTGCGGTTCGGCACCAAGTCCATTTTTCCTGAAAGCTGCGGCATCCAGAAGCTGTGAATCACGTCGGCACTTTGAAGCTGCAGATAAGTCGCGTGCTTGCCATCGGGCGTAGCTGGAACGTGTATCTCGTTCGCAGTTACAATTCCGTAATCCGGATAGCGCACTTCCCACCACCACTGATGCCCGATAATAGTCACTTTTAGTGCATCCGCCGGCGGACTGGCGTTCTGCACGCCCGCAATGACGCGCGCGGAGACACCGACTAGCACAAATGCGATTAAGATGGGAATCACCGTCCAAGCGACTTCAATTTGCGTGCTGCCGTAGACTTGCGGCGGCTCCTGATTTCCGTCGTCACCCGGCACGCGGCGGAAACGCCAGATGGCGTACACGATCAGGCTCGCGACAACCACGAAAATCGCACCCGTGATGGCAAACGCCAGCATGGCGATCTTGTACTCCGCTTGCGCGGGGGACGCCATAGGGTTGAAGATATTCGCGATCCGATGCTCGGGAAGCTCCGCAACACGCGCCTGCAGCAAAATAGCTAAAGCGTGGACGGACAAATAGACCTTCCTCTCTCCTTGAATTGCAACTTGAATTGCAACTTCTACTTTAGCGTGGGAACCACACGGGGGTACAGAGCGTATTTGTATTTAAGTCGCCTATAGTGGGAACACGAATGTCTCTAGAGTTACAACAACGTGAAGTGGAAGGAATTACGATCCTGGATTTGCGCGGCCGGCTGGTTGCGGGAGCGGCCGTCGACGCGCTGCGGGACGAAGTCACGGCCATCGCACGCGAGAAAAACCAGGCGGACGGCGCCAGGAACGTCATTCTGAATCTCAGGCACGTCGGTTTCATCGACAGCTCGGGATTAGGCGCGTTGATCGCCTGTCATACCGCGATGACGGAAGCCGGCGACGACCTGCGGCTGTTGAAACTTTCCAAGCGCAGCGCTCAGCTTCTGATCCTGACTAAACTAACCACCGTTTTTCAGATCTTCGACGATGAAGAGGCCGCAATCAATAGCTTTTTCCCCGGGCGCGAAGTGAAGCCCTTCGACATTTTGGAATTTGTCAAGAGCCAGGAAGAACAGGAAGAAGACGACGAGCAGCCGGAGCCGGTTTAACCGTTAACGGCGTTTCGTTTTGATGACTATCGGGGTACCTTCGAAACCGAATTGCTCGCGCAGCCGGTTCACGATAAAACGCTCGGTGGAAAAGTGCATATCGCCGGCCTTCGCGGTGAAGACCAGAAATGTCGGCGGACGAACGGAGGCTTGGGTCATGTAGTTGACCTTGGTATCGCCGTCGAACTTGAGGCTTTCCGCAAAACGATTGAGGAAGCCCGTGCTGACGCGTTTTGAGGCAGAGTCATAACACTGGCGAATGGTGGCGAAGATACGGCGGATGCCTTCGTGGTTCTTGGCTGACGCGAACAGGACTGGCGCATAGTCGAGAAATTTAAGCTCGTCCCGCACGGTTTCCGTGAAAGCGCGCTTCCCTTTTTCATCGCCCATGGCGTCCCACTTGTTGACCACGATAATGACGGCGCGGCCTTCTTCGTGAGCGTAGCCGGCGATGGTGGCGTCAGAGCCCACTACGCCGTCGGTAGCATCCACAATCAACAACACCACATTCGCCATGCGGATATTGCGGCGGGCCATGACGACGCTCATTTTCTCCGTCATCTCCGTGGTTTTGCCCTTGCGCCGGATACCTGCGGTGTCCACGAACCGGTAAGTGGTGTTTCCGTCGCGGACAGATTCATCCACCGAATCGCGCGTGGTACCGGCCACCGGCGAAACAATGGAGCGCTCGGCGCCCACCAGCGCATTCAGCATGGTGGATTTGCCAACGTTCGGCCGCCCAATGATGGCGACCTTAATGCGCTTCTCCATCGGATCTTCTTCGGCATCTTCCGCCTTGAGGTCCGCTACCGGAAAAGACTCGGTTACGTGCTCCAGCAAATCGTCTATGCCGAGTTTGTGTTCGGCGGAGACGGCAAATGGATCGCCCACACCCAACGAATAGAACTCATGAATCAGGTTTTCGCGCTTGGGCACGTCAATCTTGTTCACCACCAGGGAAACGGGCTTGCCGAGCCGGTGCAGCAGCTTGACTAAATCGCGGTCGGCGGAGGTAATTTCGGTTCTGCCATCAATGACGAACAGGATGTGCGCGGCCATCTCCAGCGCGACGCGGGCTTGCTTGAGGATCTCCCTTGGAATGAGTTCCTCGTCATTCGGGATAATGCCTCCCGTATCGATGAGGCCGAAGGGTTTGAGGCGGTACTCGGCCTCGCCGTAAATGCGGTCGCGCGTGATGCCAGGCTCGTCGCCTACAATCGAGCGGCGGTTGCCCAAAATGGCGTTAAACAGCGTCGATTTACCGACGTTCGGGCGCCCAACAATTACAACGGTGGGTAGTGGTTCGTCGGAAGTCATTGTGTCTACAGCTTCGCATAGATCCTAACGGCCGTCGCGGCGAATTCATTACAAACCGGGCCGCCTGCTCACACGCGCGGCTCTGACACCCAGCTAGTGGAAAGAATCCCGCATGAGACCATAAAGGTTACTAAATGTCATTAGACTCCCTATCAAGCAACACCCGTAATATCGCTATCATCGCGCACGTCGACCATGGAAAAACCACGCTTGTGGACGCGATGTTGCGCCAAAGCGGCATCTTTCGCGCGAATGAAGAGGTGACGGACCGCGTCATGGATTCCAATGATTTGGAGCGCGAGCGCGGCATCACCATTCTGGCAAAAACCACGGGCGTGACCTATCACGGAACCAAGATCAACATTGTAGACACTCCTGGCCACAGCGACTTTGGCGGAGAGGTGGAGCGGGCGTTGAAAATTGTGGACGGCGTGATGTTGCTGGTGGATGCCAGCGAAGGACCGCTGCCGCAGACGCGCTACGTGCTGACGAAGGCGCTGGAAGCCAAGCTACCGCCCGTGCTGGTGATCAACAAAATTGACCGGCCGGACGCGCGCATACAGGAAGTGCTGAACGAAGTCTACGACCTCTTCATTGACCTGGACGCGACCGAAGACCAATTGGATTTCCCGGTGGTTTACACCAACGGCAAAGCCGGCATCGCCAAGATCAATATGGAGGACGAGAGCGACACGCTGCAGCCGCTGTTCGAGACGATTCTGGCGAAGATTCCAGCCCCGAAGGGCGACCCGGATGCGATTCTGCAGATGCTGGTGGCGAATCTGGACTACAGCGATTACCTGGGACGGCTGGCGATTGGGCGCGTGTTCAACGGCACGCTGCGCCATGGCGACGACGTGGCGATTGTGAAGCTGGATGGCAGCATTCAGAAGACGCGCATCACCAAAATGTTCTCATTCGCGGGCTTGAAGCGGGTGGATGAAACCATCGGCAAACCGGGCGATGTGTTGGCGATTGCGGGCGTGGAAGGCATCACCATCGGCGAAACTGTCACGAGCGCGGAAACTCCAGCGCCGCTGCCAAAGATTCAAATCGATGAGCCAACCATTGCGATGACGTTCACGATTAACAATTCGCCGTTCGCCGGGCGCGAAGGGCAGTATGTGACGTCGCGCAATATCCGGGACCGGCTGGATAAGGAATTGTTGACCAACGTTTCCATCCGCGTGGAGCAAGCAGGCGGGCCGGACGCGTTCAAGGTGATGGGCCGCGGCGAGTTGCAGTTGGCCATTTTGATCGAAATGATGCGGCGCGAAGGCTATGAGCTGCAGGTGGGCCGGCCCGAGATTCTGACGCGCGAGATTGACGGCAAAAAGCATGAGCCGTTGGAGTTGCTGGTTATCGATTGCCCGGAAGAGTTTATCGGCGTCGTCATCGAAAAGATGGGTAGCCGCAAGGGCAAGATGGCGAAGATGGTCAACCACGGTTCCGGCCGCGTGCGCTTGGAATTCCTGGTGCCGTCGCGCGGGTTGATCGGCCTGCGGGGCGAGATGTTGACGGATACAAAAGGCACCGCGATTATGAACTCGCTGTTCCACAGCTACATTGAGTGGCAGGGCGATATTGAGATGCGCCCCACGGGGTCGCTGGTGGCGGACCGGGCGGGCGTGGCCACCGGTCATGCGATTTATAACCTGCAGGAACGCGGAGTCATTTTTGTTTCACCGCAGACTGAGGTTTATGAGGGCATGGTGATCGGCGAGAACTCGCGCGACAACGACCTGGACGTGAATATCGTCAGGGAAAAGAAGTTAACGAATATGCGCGCGTCATCGGCTGACGATGCCATTCGCCTGGTGCCGCCGCGGGTGATGAATCTGGAGCAATCCATTGAGTTCATCCAGGAAGATGAATGGGTGGAAATTACGCCGAAATCGATTCGCTTGCGGAAAAAGGTTTTAAAGGCGAACCAGCGATAACGCGATTTCAGGCGCCCCGGCGCGCATTTTGAACGGCTGCCGATTCCCTCGTCCGCGATTGGACAGCATGTTAGTAGCTTGACACCAAGACTTAACATGAAACTCCTTTTGCTTGCGATGATTTTCAGTTTTCACGCTTTGGCGCAGGCGCCGAACGTCGATTTTGAAAAGCAAAAAGCCGAAATTCTGGATCGTTACCGGACGCTGATTCAAATCAATACCAGCAGCCCGCCGGGCAACGAGACCAAGGCGGTCGAGTACCTTCGGAAAGTGCTGGAGGCGGACGGTATCCAGACACAGACGTTCGCGCTTGATCCGAACCGGGCCAACATTGTGGCGCGCTTGAAGGGGAACGGCAGCAAACGCCCCCTGCTGATTCTGGCCCATACCGACGTGGTTCCGGTGCAGCGGGAGAAGTGGCCGGTAGATCCGTTTGGGGCCATCCTCAAAGATGGATACGTTTGGGGGCGCGGATCTACGGACGATAAGCCGATTCTTACTTCCGTCCTGATGACGATGCTGCTGTTGAAGCGCACGGGCGCGGTGTTGGATCGCGATGTGATCTTTCTGGCGGAATCGGGCGAAGAAGCCGATCCCACCGGAGTGGGGATCAACTTCATGGTGGGGCAGCACTTTAAAGAGATTGAAGCCGAGTTCGCGATCACGGAAGGCGGCGGGGCCGTGATTGAGAACGGGCGCGTGACGGCGGTCAATATCGGCACGGCGGAAAAGTTACCCGCGCGCGTGCGACTGGTGGCGAATGGCACGTCGGGCCATGGATCGGTGCCGAGGCTGGACAATGCGCTGGTGCATCTGGGCGGCGCGGTACAGAAGGTGGGCACTTGGGAAACTCCGATGCGCCTCAACGATACGACACGCACGTACTTCGAAAAACTGGCGCAAATGAGCCCGCCGGAGAAGGCGGCCCGGTATAACGGACTATTGAATTCCGCTACGGCGCAGGCGGCGGACCGATATCTGGCGGCAAACGAGCCCCGGAGGTATTCGATGCTGCATACGTCGGTAGTGCCTACCATGTTGAAAGCCGGCGTGGGGCCGAACGTCATTCCATCCGAAGCTGAAGCGACCCTAGACATCCGCGCGCTGCCGGGCGAAGATATTCCAGCGTTCTTTGAGGAGATGAAGCGGGTGATTGGAGATCCAGCCGTAAAGATCGTGCCTATCCCGATGACTCGCCCGGCATCGCCGGCTTCCGGCCTGAATACGGACGTGTATAAAGCCCTGGAACGAGCAGCGAAGCGGATGTATCCGCAAGCGACGGTCCTGCCGACCATGTCCACAGGGGCCAGCGATATGGCGCAGTTGCGGGCAAAGGGCATACCGAGTTATGGGATCGGACCGGCCGCTACAGAAGTTGATTCGACCAATTACGGAGCCCATAGCGATGTGGAGCGGCTGCGCGAATCTTCGCTTTACCAGCTTGTGGAGTTCACTTGGAATGCGGTCACCGACGTGAGCGTGCATCGTTAGGCTGGTTCGTTTGACGTATCATTGAAGTCGCCGGAGTGAAATCTTTTCTTAAAGCACGGCGAAAATGGCGGGAAGCACGCATGTTCGCGCGCGCGATGGCGGAGCCGGCGACGCCCATTCTGGCTCAAGTCATTCCGATCCGGCGCTGCAATCTCGCCTGCACCTATTGCAACGAGTTTGATAAGGATTCGCCGCCCGTGGCAACGGACGAAATGTTGCGGCGCATCAACAAGCTTTGCGAGCTGCGCACGGGAATTATTACGTTCAGCGGCGGCGAGCCAACACTGCATCCCGATCTTGACCTGCTGATTCAGCGCGCAAGGCAAGGTGGAGCGATTGTGACCGTCATCACCAACGGTTACCTGCTGACTCCTGACCGCATCAAGAAGCTGAACGCAGCAGGCCTCGACTACCTGCAGATCAGCATTGACAATGTGCAGCCTGACGACGTTTCGAAAAAGAGCCTGAAGGTACTGGACCGCAAGCTGCAATGGCTCGCCGAATACGCCGAATTCGATATCACGATCAACTCGGTATTAGGAGGCGGTATCCCGCAACCCGAAGACGCGTTCCAAATTGCCGCGCGAGCGCGGGAACTTGGGTTTACCAGTACGGTGGGCGTGCTGCACGACGGCTCCGGCCAGTTGAAGGCGCTCAGCTCGGATCAAGGCAATGTCTATGAACGGATTATCAAGCTCGGCGCGGGGCTGTTTTCGTTCGCACATCATGACGGATTCCAGCGCAATATTGTTCAGGCGCTTCCGAATCAGTGGCATTGTCCCGCAGGCGGGCGGTTCCTTTATGTCTGCGAAGACGGTTTAGTTCATTACTGTTCGCAGCAGCGCGGACATCCCGCCATCCCGTTGTTACAGTACACGCGCGAGGACATTCTGCGCGAGGGCGCGAAACCGAAAGCTTGCGCGCCATTTTGTACGATTTCCTGCGTGCACCAGACAGCGATGCTGGACAGCTTTCGCACGCAGCCACGCACCACTTTGAACGGCATTATTCAAAGACGCAAGGAGCGTGATGCGAATTGGCGGCCGCCCGCTTCCATGAGAATGCTGGAATGGATGTTCCTGCGGGATTCGCGGACGCGCGATGTGTTCGGTTCGTTTGCGTTACGGCTTTTCGGGTTGAAGCGCGAGCGCGGCGTTTCTACGCTTGACCGGCCATAAAAAAATCTTTAGATCTTGTCGATCTCTCCAAACTTCATTCGACTTACCTATGAAGGCCGGCTTGAAGGCCCAAAAGGAGACATAAAGACTATGGAAACAAAGCCCACGCACGAACAAGCACAACTACACCTGCAGATCTACGAAATGCGCCGCGAAGCTAAATTGCGGCAGGCGCGCGATTGGTTTTTCAGAAATTATTTCGCTGAGAGTTTTGAGGATGCCATGCGAATCGCGGCGCCCGGAACGGAGGCAGGCGCGTTTGCCATGATGGTGTTCGGCTATTGGGATCAAGCCTGTGCGCTGCTCAATTATGGTTTGCTCCACGACGATCTGTTCTTTGAGACCTCCCCCGAGTTTTTCGGGGTGTGGGAGCGCGTCAAGCCCACTATCCAGGAGGGCCGGCAGCGTTTCGTGAATCCGCAGTTCCTGGCAAACGTGGAAAAAGCCGCGAACCGCTACGAAACCTGGATCGAAGCGCGCTCACCGGGACATATCGCCGCCATGCGCGAGTTCATGAAACAGATGCGCGCGCAATCTGCAAAAGCAGCGTAACGTCAAATGAATGCGCGGCCGCCGGGAGCGAGATTCCGGCGGCCCGCAATGGCAGCTAGTAGGCTTGCGCGAGAAGAGGTGTCAAGCATCCGGTGTATTTGACATAGAACGTTACCACGTTGCGGAGCCGTCCGAAGTCTGATACCTTCTAACTCATCCTCTATTAATACTAAAGTCGACAGCGGCCCATTGCGGTGTCGAGATCGTGAGCCAAGATGGCAAGCTTTTGCGGAAGTTGCGGTTCTCCCCTGGGTGGCAACAGTGCGTTCTGCCCAAAATGCGGCGCTGCGACCGGCAGGACTCAGAGTCCCGTGGCGGCTTCGCCAGCGCCGGAATCGTTGGCTCCGGCAGCCTCTGCCGCCGGCGGCAGCTCCGCGCTTAAGATCGTTGTGGTTATCTTTTGCTGTCTTGCCGTGGGCGGCGCCGCAGTGGTCGGCGGGGTCGTTTATCTTGCACACCGCGTGAAGCAAGCCGTTGTGCAAAAAGCAGCAGAAAACGGCGTGGATCTACATGCGATCAGCAGCGGTTCCACGCATACCGGAGCGGCACGGCGCCCGCTGGCTAAAGCTTGTGAATTTCTGTCAAAAGAAGAGGTTTCGCGATTGATCGGCGAACCGATTGAACGCACCGAGGACCGGGACGCGATGTGCCTGTACTACGGCCCTCCAGGCCTGAACACAAGATTGGCCAACGAAAAAGCCACGGGCACGTTCAGGCGCGCTCAAACTCCGGGCGCTAACGTCGACAGCATGGACGTCGCCAACGCAGTGGATCAGATGGCCAATAGCCTCGGAGCGCAGGCGGGGCAGACCGGGAGCGGCGGCGATCTGCCGTTGCTGATGCTAGGCGTTGCGCCAGATGGTAAAGCTCAAATGACGGCCGTGGCTGCGGCGACGGCTCTTTTCGGGGGTATCGGCCGGGCGGCGGGTGACACGAAAGGCATGGGCTTTGGCGCCAATATTCCCGATCTTGGCGATAAAGCGATCAGAATACCTAAGCTAGGGCTTAATGTATTGCAGGGCGAGATTCTCATCCGAGTCATTCCCGGCCCTTTCTCCGACGCCGACGCAAAGAGTATTGCCGTGGCGCGCGCCGTGCTGCCGAAGATTTAGGCGGGTGAACTAGCGTTTGGATAGATCGCGGATCATGATGTCGCGGAATTTCATGTTGCCGCGGCCGCCTGCGTGTAGCTGCAACGCAAGAGGGCCGTCAAACGATTTGGGTGTGGGATCAGTGAAGTCAATCATCTGAACTCCGTTTAGGCGCGCGCGGTAACGGTTGCCTACAACTTCGAGTAGATATTCATTCCATTCGCCCAGGCGGACAACGGTTTCATTTTCCGGCGAGGGCCAAACAATCCACTTGCGGCCGTCGCCATAAATGCCGGCAGTGTGTTTACCAACAGTGCAATCCACTTCAAATTGCAGGCCTTGCGTAATCTCGGCGGTGCCAGGTTTGAAGGCCGTGTGGAAAAATACGCCGCTGTTGCCGTCGCCTTCGCAGCGGAACTTGAGGGAAAGTTGAAAATCCTGATAAGATTTTTCGGTTTGCAGATAACCGTAATCTTTGGTGAGGCCCTTGCCGTGAATGATGCCGTCTTCGACGGTCCAGCTTTCCTGGCCGATCTTAACCCAGCCACTTAAATCCTGGCCGTTGAATAATGACACCCAGTCTTCACCGGGAAGTTTGGGCTTGCCGCTTTGCGAATAAGCAAGCACGGCAACTAGGGGGATGGCAAGAAGGGCGGCAACGCTGGATTTGATTCTCATCCTTTTGAGACTACTACGTGCTATACATGGCGAATATTGAAATTCACAACAAGCGTTTTCATTGCCGTGTTATTCGGAGGCCTTTTGGCGCACGCGCAGGACAAAGCAGCCATCGCCGCCGCGCACAAAAGTTGGAGCGATTACAGCGGTGCATCGGATTCTGCCCAATATTCCGCGCTGAGCCAGATCAACCGTTCCAACGTTACTCAATTAAAGATTGCCTGGACGTACCCGACGGGGGATAGCAACCGCTATTTTTTTAATCCGATTGCGGCGCACGGATTGTTGTACGTGCTGGCAAAAAATAATTCAATTGTGGCGCTGGAACCGACTAGCGGCAAAGAAGTATGGGTGCATCCGACAGACCCGCACAG
The DNA here is from genome assembly GCA_036488895.1 of Bryobacteraceae bacterium. Lineage (GTDB taxonomy): Bacteria > Acidobacteriota > Terriglobia > Bryobacterales > Bryobacteraceae > Bog-105. The sequence continues at coordinate 35,415 of DASXGT010000247.1, forward strand.
CAGGCTGCTTACCAACCGGGGCATGAACTACTGGGAATCCGCCGACGGCGCGGATCGGCGGCTGTTGTTTGCGCAAGACAATCAGCTACAGGCAGTGGACGCACGCACCGGAAAGAGCATCACTTCCTTCGGCAAGAACGGGAAGGTGGATCTGCGCGAGGGACTCGGGCGCGATCCGCAGAGTATTGTGCTGGAGCAATCCACGACGCCAGGCCGGGTTTTCGAGAACCTGATTATTCTTGGCTCCGCGACAAACCAGGAATACGAATCCGCTCCGGGGGACATTCGCGCCTATGACACGCGCACGGGCGCCCTGGTTTGGACGTTTCACACGATTCCGCATCCGGGCGAATTTGGGTACGACACGTGGCCGAAAGACGCCTGGAAAACCATTGGCGGCGCGAACGCCTGGGGCGAACTGTCAGTCGATGAGAAACGCGCCATCGTCTATGTTCCGCTCGGCAGCCCGAAATATAACTTCTATGGAGCGAACCGCAAAGGCGCGAATCTGTTCGGAGATAGTTTAGTGGCCTTGGATGCGCGGACCGGCAAGCGCATTTGGCATTTCCAAATGGTGCATCACGATATTTGGGATTATGATCCGACTACCGGGCCAAAGCTGCTGACGCTCCAGCATAACGGGAAAAGTGTGGATGCCGTGGCAGTCGCCACGAAAGAGGGCTTTTTGTGGGTGTTCAACCGCGTGACGGGCGAGCCGTTGTGGCCGATTGAAGAACGTCCCGTGCCGAAGTCCGATATGCCGGGCGAGGAGACTTGGCCTACTCAACCGTTTCCGACCAATCCGCCGGCGTTCGCGCGCCAGAAATTTACAGCGGATGATTTGAGTCCTTACATTCCCACGCCGGAAGAGCGGGCGCGGATTAAAGACCAGATTAAAAGCGCGCGCAATGAAGGGTTGTTCACGCCGCCCGGCTTGCGCGACACAGTTCAGATGCCGGGCAACAACGGCGGGGCGAACTGGGGCTCGACAGCGGCGGACCCGACTAACGGGACGATCTACGTCGGCTCAAAAGATTTGCCCGCGATGCTGAAACTTGTCCCGGAGGAGGAACTGCAAATACCGCATGGTTCGCTGGAAGTGCAAGGGTTAGCCGTCTACCGCGCGAAATGCCAGTTGTGCCACCATGCCGATCTGCGCGGGCAACCGCCGTCCGTACCTTCACTTGTCCATGTTGGAGCGAAGCTCAATCAAGAGCAGGTACGGACGATGGTAACGCACGGCAAAGGACTGATGCCGGCATTCAATCAGCTATCAACGGAGGACCTGAACCGGTTGACCGCGTTTCTCTTCAGCAGCGCACCGGCCGAGGCTTTGCAATCCGCGGCGGCAAGTGAAAAGAATGTTCCAGCGAAACCGGCTGTGCGATACCGAAGCGGGTTCGGGTTTATGCTGACGTCCGACGGATTATCGCCTATTGCTCCACCTTGGACTTCTTTAACGGCCTATGATTTGAACAAAGGCACGATTAAATGGAAAATTCCGTTGGGTGATGTGCCGGAGTTGGCGGCGAAGGGAATCAAGAATACCGGGACCCATTATCCGAAGTTCGGACCGGTGGTTACGGCCGGCGGGTTGATTTTTACCGGCACGCGTGACCGCAAGGTGCGGGCGTTGGATGAAGAAACCGGCAAGACGCTTTGGGAGACCGAGGTGGGCGCGGCCATGGAAGGAATTCCAGCAGTGTTTGAAATGAACGGCCGCGAGTATATTGTATTTTGCGCGGCAGCTCAGGCCGAGATCGATGCGCCGGGGAAGAAAGCACAGCGAGCGCCGGATGTAACGCATCGGGCATATGTCGCCTTTGCGCTGCCGAATTAAAAAATGCCGGAGCTTCCCGACATCGCGGCCTACATTAGCGCATTGGAGCCGCGCGTGGTGGGGAAGCCTCTGGAACGCGTCCGGCTGGCCAGCGCCTTTCTGCTTCGCACGATAGAACCGCCGGTGGCCAGCGTGGAAGGCCGGGTGGTTCGCGAATTGCGGCGCGTGGGGAAACGCATCGCCATAGGAATGGAAGGTGATCTTTGGGTGGTGCTGCACTTGATGATTGCCGGACGCCTGCATTGGCGGCCGCCGCAGGTGAAGCTGGCAGGACGTCAGAACCTGGCGGCGTTTGACTTTCCAGACGGCTCGCTGACGCTCACAGAAGCGGGCACCAAGCGCCGCGCGTCGCTGCATATCCTGCGCGGCGAAGAGGGTTTGCGGTCGATAGACCCAGGAGGGATTGATGTCTTCAGCGCGGACATCGACCTCTTCCGCTCCGTTCTTACAGTGGAAAACCATACGCTGAAGCGGGCGCTCACCGATCCGCGCGTGCTGAGCGGCATCGGCAATTCATTTTCAGACGAGATTCTGCACGCGGCGCAATTATCGCCGATTGCGCAGACACAAAAGCTGAAAGCCGAAGAATGGGAGCGGCTTTTCGAAGCTACGCGGCGTACTCTCCAAGTTTGGATTGACCGGTTGAAAGCCGAAGCAGGCAATGGTTTTCCGGAGAAAGTTTCGGCATTTCGCGAGGGGATGGCGGCGCATGGGCGTTTCGGCGAACCGTGCCCGCGATGCGGTGAAAAGATTCAGCGCATACGTTACGCCGACAATGAAACAGATTATTGCGCAGGGTGCCAGACCGGCGGGAAGATATTAGCCGATCGCGGTTTATCGCGACTGTTGGGCAAGGATTGGCCGCGCACGTTGGATGAGTTAGAAGCATTGAAGCGCCGTTGATTCACCGCTCTGCTAGCTTTGAATTTCGGATGATTTCTTTCTCGAATATTCATAAGCAGTACGGCAAGCAACTAATCTTTGTAGACGCTTCGTTTCAACTCAACCCAGGCGAAAAGGTGGGCTTAGTGGGCCCGAACGGCGCGGGTAAGACTACGCTGTTCCGCATGGCGACCGGCGAAGAGCTGCCGGATGAAGGCGAAGTCTCGGTGCCTAAGAAGATCAGCATCGGCTATTTCCGTCAAGACGTGGAAGAAATGCAGGGCCGCTCCGTGCTGGATGAAGCGATAGCCGGCAGCGGGCGCATCGGCGATCTGCATCATGAGTTGGAGGCTTTGCAGCAAGCCATGGAAGATCCGGAGCGGGCCGATGAGATGGACAAAATTCTGGGGCGCTTCGGTGAAGTGCAGGAGGAATACGAACATCTGGACGGTTACACGCTGGAAGCGCAGGCAAGAGAAGTGCTGTTGGGCCTCGGCTTTCGGGATGAGCAGATTGACGGCGACGTAGGGGCGTTGTCCGGCGGGTGGAAGATGCGCGTGGCGTTGGCGCGCGTGCTGCTGCGGCGGCCCGATGTGCTGCTGATGGATGAACCGACGAACCACCTGGATTTGGAATCAATTATCTGGCTGGAGCAGTTCCTGAAGTCCTATCCGGGCACGCTGCTGATGACCTCGCATGACCGGGAATTTATGAACCGCCTGGTTTCCAAAATTGCGGAGATCGATGGCGGCGAGATCATTGTCTATTCGGGCGATTACGATTTTTATGAGCGTGAGCGCACGATTCGCGAGACCAATCAGCAGGCGGCATTTGCACGGCAACAGGCGATGCTGGCGAAGGAGCAGCGCTTCATTGAACGCTTCCGGACGCATGCAGCCAAGGCCGCGCAGGTGCAGAGCCGCATCAAGGCGCTGGACAAAATCGATAAGATTGAGCTGCCGAAGAAACGGCAGGTGGTGAAGTTTGATTTTCGCGCTCCGCAACGGTCGGGCGATCAGGTGGCCGTACTGGAGAATCTGCACAAGAGCTACGGAGCGCGGGCGATTTACGACGGCTTTAATCTCACCATCCGCCGGGGTGAACGCTGGGCCGTAATGGGAAGAAACGGCGCGGGCAAAACCACCTTGCTCAAAATGATTGCGGGCGCGACGGAGCCTGATTCCGGAGACGTGAGGCTGGGCGCAAGTCTTACGATGGGATATTTTTCGCAGCAATCGCTGGACGTGCTCAACCCGGAGTTGACCATCATTGAACAGCTTCAGCAGGATTTTCCGAAGGACGGATTAGGGTCGCTGCGCTCGTTGGCCGGCGCGTTTCAATTCTCAGGCGACGATGTGGATAAACGGATCCGGGCTCTGTCGGGCGGCGAAAAATCACGCCTGGTGATCGCGCGCATGCTCTTCAACCCGCCAAACTTTTTAGTGCTCGATGAGCCTACCAATCACCTGGACCTAGCCACCAAGGAGATGCTGGTGGAGGCGCTCAAAGACTTTGAAGGAACCATGATCTTTGTTTC
>DASXGT010000258.1:0-10906 GCA_036488895.1 Bryobacteraceae bacterium
GATCCCACGCGTGTTACGATTTTCGGCCAGTCGGCGGGTGGATCGTCAGTCGGTCAATTGATGGTATCGCCACTGGCGAAAGGTTTGTTTCATCGCGCCATCGGCCAAAGCGGCGGTCCTGGCCGGGGTGGTCGCAAATTGACGGACGCCGAACAGGCGGGCGTGGCATTTGCCGCATCGCTGGGCGTTAAATCCCTGGCTGAGCTAAGAGCGAAGCCGGTGGATCAGATTCGCGCGGGAAAGGGCCGTTTCGGTCCTATCGTCGACGGCTATGTGATTCCAGCCGATCCGGCGACTGTCTTCAAAGCGGGCAAGCAGAATGATGTTCCGGTGATTGCGGGCTCCACAGCCAATGAGGGCGGGGTGCGCCGCATTTCAGCCAGCGCCGCAAGCGCGCTGCGTCAGGCGCGCGCCGAGTACGGAGAAAACGCTGACGAGTATTTAAAACTCTTCCCGGCGGGAACCGATGCCGAAGCGGAAGCTTCGGCTTACGCCGTGGCCGCGGCCCGGACGGCTGCGAGTCAGCGAGCGTGGCTGAGCCTGGAAACGGAAAACGGAAAGAACAAGGGCTATCTCTACCTATTTAGCCGCGTGCCGCCGTTTCCACCGGGCGCGCATTTCATGGAAGCTCCCACTGAGAAGATTGGCGCCTACCATTCGGTTGACCTGATGTATGTCTTCAATCATCTCTATTTGAAGAACTGGCCTTGGCAAGCCGCGGATCGGACGGTTGCTGACGATATGTCGTCCTACTGGATTAATTTCGCGGCAACCGGCGATCCCAATGGAAAAGGCCTTCCGGAATGGCCCGCCTTCAAAAATGGTGACCAGAAGCGCCTCAATTTCGGCAACACTGTGGCAGCCGAAAAAGTAAAAAACAAACTTGCGCTGGACTTTCTGGAATCACACCCGGCCGCGCCCCGTAATTAAAGCTTTTTATCCGGATTCGGAATCATGAATTCACGAATCTGCGCATCCAGTTCATGCGCGGCTTCAATGAATTGCCGCAGAGTTCGCGCCGTCGGACCGAAGCTGTCGAAGTCATGAATCGCAATGCCGCCCTCGGTATAAGCACGCTCGAAATCCGGGAATTTCTTCAGCAGTTCGCTGACAATTTTCGGATCCACTGGGATCCCGATTCGATTCGCGACAGTCACATCACTCGCGTTGAAGCGCATCTGCCATTTACAGGGAGGCGAAATCACCAGGTCGCCGCCGATGAGTTCGCTCCAGTGCATGTGATTGCGAAACGCAGCCGACAATAGCCGGACCCGGTAGCCGCGCTCTCGAAAGAGTTGATAGGTCTTCTTGAAAACGGCGACGCCCGCCCACTCCAGATATCCGGGGTCCGTAACGATATTGCGTTTCTCCATCGTGACCTTCAGCCAGTCGTCGAGCCGTCCCACCATAATCGTGCAGACCGGTCCCATGGTGGAGATGTCCTGGCCTTCGGCCTCGCGCCGTTGCAGGCCGCGCTCGATGGCCTCCGCCACCGCTACGCATTGCGGCAAAGTAAAACAAACCGTCGCGTTGATACTTATGCCCTGGTAAGTAGCTTCTTCGATGGCGGGGATGCCGGCCGCGGTTACAGGAATCTTCACGATCATGTTGGGAGCAAGCCGGCTAAACCGAACGGCCTGCTCCACCAGCGCCCTCGGATCGCGGTAAAGGCGCGGGTCAGTTTGGATGGAGAGCCGCCCATTGCGCCCGTGCTGCGCATCGAAGATATGTTTCAACAGCGTCGCGCGCGTAGCCGAGATCTCTTCCACCAACGCCCACGCAATCTGGTCTTCGGTAGCCGTGGGCATCTCGGCGATCAGTCCGTTGATACGGTCTTTCCAGAGGGGCATCTCCTGCTTGAGAAGGTCCAGAACAATGACCGGATTACAAGTCGCGCCCACGGCTCCATTGGTAATGGAATATTTGAGCTCCTCGAGCGTGGCGGAATCGTTCCAGAGGCACGTTGGCGTGGTTTGCGTCATCTCGTGGAGCGGACTCTTGTAAGTGGCGCCGGTCGCCCCCGGCTCGGGAATCCTCACTGTCGTGCTCATGTGGCTTGCATCCTCACGCAAAAGACGATAGTACCAGCGTCACGTTACGTTTTGAGATCCAATCTTAAAAACGGCCCATCTACTGGTGAAATCTACGCCAATGAGCTATACTTCAGATATTTCTTAACATTTTTCGATGCCCCAAGCCACTAGAGCCGAAGTTTATCGCAGCCAGGTTCTGGATAGGACCTTTCAAATACTAGACATTCTCGCCGACGACGGTCCCGCCCATGGCGTGACCGAACTTGCTGAAAAGTTAAGGCTACACAAGAGCACAACGCATCGGCTGATCATGGTGCTTGAATCCAGCCGGTATGTCGAAAAGGACCTCGCAACCGGCAAATACCGGCTTGGCTCGCGAATCCTGGAGCTTGGCCTCTCGGCTCTATCGCGCCTTGATATCTATGAGGTCGCAAGACCGCATCTTAGAAATCTCGTGGCCGAATCCGGTGAAACGGCGCACATCGGCGTCATGCGAAACGGCGAGATTATCTCTGTCGTCAATGTGGAAAGCACGCAAACGCTGCGTACGCCTAGCTCAATTGGAACCAGCCATCCCGTACATTGTTCTTCTCTCGGAAAGGCCATTCTCGCGTTCAGTACGCAAGAAGCCGTGGATTCCTTCCTGCAAGGCCGGACCATGGAAGCCTACACGCGAAACACCATCACCTCGGCGGAAGCTTTTCGCAAGGAGATTGAGGCGATCCGGCGAACCGGCTATGCGATCGACGATGAGGAACGCGAAGAAGGGCTTCGCTGCATCGGCGCTCCCGTCCGGAATAGTTCAGGCGAAGTGATAGCGGCCGTGAGCATCGCCGGGCCCGTGTTTCGTATTGCTCGGGACCGCACCGCCACTCTCGCGGCAGCCGTAACAAAAGCAGCGGACCAAATATCGAGTGCGTTGGGATACCGTCAGCCGAAAGTCCCCGGCGAAGCCTAAATTCGCGCTCCCCATTTTCTTAGACGAAGTCTCAATTTGTAACCCCAAGCTCCTGTATACTGTTTGGGGCTATGGCTCACTTTTCAGAACAAAAGACACTGACGCTAGCGGCGGCAAAGGGAATTGCCGAGGCTGCGGAGAGTTTTGCAACCGCGAACAACCGGAAAGTAGTGATCGCGGTGGTCGATTGCGGCGGCAATCTTCTTTATCTGGAACGGATGGACGGCGGGCTGGTGGGCAGCGTCACGATCGCGCAAGAGAAAGCGCGCACTTCCGTTTTCTTCAAATGCCCCACCAAAGATTTCGAAACCGGTCTTGCCAACGGCGCGACCTCTCTCTTGAAACTGGATATTCTGCCCTATGAAGGCGGCATTCCCATTACTTCCGATGAAGTCATAACGGGCGCCATCGGGGTAAGCGGCGGTACTCCCGCTCAGGACGGCCAGGTTGCCCAGGCGGGAGTCGACTGGTTGCGGAGCGCGCTGAAATAATGCAGCTCGGTTTCGTCAGCGCGATTGTGCACGATCTTGCGTTCGAAGACGTGCTTCTTTTGGCCGCCGACACGGGTTACGATTGCGTCGAGTTGATGTGTTGGCCGGTAGGCGCCGCGGACCGGCGCTACGCCGGTGTCACCCATATCGACGTAAATAGCATCGACGACGCTGCGGTCGCGCGGATTCAGAGTCACGTCGCCTCTACGGGTGTTGCGATTAGCGGCCTCGGGTATTACCCGAATCTGCTGACGCCGGACGAGGAAGAAGCCAAGGCCGCGGCATCGCATCTGAAGCTGGTGATGCGAGCCGCGCAAATGCTGAGTCTTCCGGTTGTCAGCACATTCGTGGGACGCGATTGGACCAGTTCTATTGACGAGAACTGGCGCCGGTTCCGCTCGGTTTGGCCAGGACTGATTCAATTCGCCGAGGACCACGGCATTCGAATCGCTATCGAAAATTGCCCCATGCTGTTCACGCGGGACGAATGGCCCGGCGGAAAAAATCTGGCCTCCAGCCCGGTTATTTGGCGGCGTATGTTTGAAGAGATTCCAAGCCCGAATTTCGGCCTGAATTATGATCCATCGCATCTTGTCTGGCAACAGATGGACTATGTAAAACCGCTGCGCGATTTTGCCGCCAGGATTTTCCGCGTGCATCTGAAGGACGCCAGGGTAGACCGCGAGCGGCTGGACGAAGTGGGCATCCTGGCATACCCGCTCGACTATCACTCTCCCAAATTGCCAGGACTTGGCGAGATTAATTGGGGCCGTTTCCTTTCGGTGTTGGGAGACACTGGCTACGACGGTCCGGTGTGCGTAGAGGTAGAAGATCGCGCATATGAGGCAAATTTGAATACCCGGAAAAACGCTCTGGTGCAGAGCCACGACTATATCCGGCAATATGTTGGTAGGCATTAACCTTTTCGAGATCTTATACGGGAGACGAACAATTGGAACGGCGACGGATCGGTTCTTTGGAAGTTTCGGTCGTGGGGCTCGGCTGCAACAATTTCGGCTGGCGCATCGACAAAAAAGCCAGTGAAGCAGTGGTCGGGACGGCACTCGACAGCGGCATTAACTTCCTGGATACGGCAGACATGTATGGCGGCGGCCAGAGTGAGGAGTATATGGCCGATGCCTTGCAAAGCCGCCGGAATGAGGTGGTGCTGGCCACTAAGTTTGGTTTCAGCATGGGAGAGGGCAAAGCCGGCGCCAGCCCCGCCTACGTGCGCCAGGCGCTCGAAGCGAGTCTGCGTCGCTTGCGTACCGATTACATCGATCTGTATCAACTTCACACACCCGATCCCGCGACTCCCATCGGGGAAACCCTGGGCGCGCTTGACGATCTGGTAAAGGCTGGTAAAATCCGCGAGATCGGCTGCTCAAATTTTTCCGTCGATCAGCTCCGGGAAGCCGAAGCGGCCGGGACGCCAGGCGCTGCCCGTTTCGTGAGCGTGCAAAACGAGTACAGTTTGTTTCACCGCGCTCCGGAGGCCGACGTACTGCCGGAATGCCGGCGCTCCGGCGTCGCCTTCGTCCCCTATTTCCCTTTAGCCAGCGGCCTTCTCACTGGCAAATACCGCAAGGGGCAGCCCCTGCCTGAGAAGAGCCGTGGGAAGGACGCCTGGGGGCCCAGCGTTTTTACCGATCACAATTTGAACATCGTTGAATCGTTAATTCGTTTTGCGTCGTCGCAGGGGCGGTCTCTTCTGGAACTGGCTGTTTCCTGGCTGGCTACGCAAGCTGCCGTTGTATCGGTGATCGCCGGGGCGACGACTCCGGAGCAAGCAAAGACGAACGCCGGGGCGGCGGGATGGCGGCTCACCAAGGCGGACCTGGCGGAGATTGATACTATCGTTTCGCGTGAGCCCTGAGGCCATTGATGACGAGAAAAACTCTCTCGGTTGTTATACCTGCCTTCAATGAGAGCCGAACGCTGGCAACAATTACCGAGAGAGTTCTCCTCGTTCCTCATCTGCTCGAAATTGTGATCGTCGACGACGGCTCGTCTGACGATACCGCCCAAATTGCGCGGCGTCTCGCTGAAGGGAATCCTGGGTTGATCCGTGTCCTGCAACACGATCGCGATCAGGGCAAAACAGCGGCGCTCAGGAGTGGATTTGCGGCAACCCAGGGAGACATAGTCATCGTCCAGGATGCGGACCTTGAGTACAACCCCGCGGAGATTATCGATGTGATCCAACCAATTATCGACGGTATCGCGGACGTCGTGTATGGTTCGAGATTCTCAGTTCGTAAGGGCTCACACACCTTAAACCTCCGTCACTTCTTTGCGAATAAGACGCTCACATTCGTCTCTAATCTTTTCACTCACCTAAATTGCACGGACGTGGAGACAGGCTATAAAGCCTTTCGAGGGGATATTATCCGGAACATGATTATTTCCTCTTCCGGTTTTGGGTTTGAAGTAGAGGCAACCGCCAAAATAGCCAAGCTGCACTGCGCGGTGTACGAAGTTCCCATTGGCTACCATGGGCGCACCCGCCAGTTCGGGAAAAAGGTTAGATTCTCTGACGGCATCGTTGCGTTCTGGTACATCTTTTTCTACAACGTGCTGTGTAACACCGGAAATTCCTTCCGCAGCTTGCCCGCCGAGACTATCGTGCGAGCAGCCAGCTTAGGACTTCCTCCATAAAAGTCAGAGAGTCCTTGCCCCACCACTTCGGATTTGCGGGTTGAACTGTGAGACGTACCCCTTCAGGGACGCCCAGAAAAAGACTGGCCATTCCTTCACCCATGACGACAATCCGTGCTCCGTTATCAAGCTTCGAGTACGCGGCGTATGGCTGTGCCGGCTTGCCTTCTCGATCTAATTGGTAGGCGAACGGCGTGCCTCCAAACACCTGCCGCCCGCCGTCATAGGGGATCTCCCGGTCGGCCTTGTTGATCTCTCCAGCCTTGGCAATGGCGCCCGTATTCACGATGCGGGGCGTATCGCCCGATAGCTTTAGACCGAAAGGTTCAATCACGTCATTCACGCCCACCACGGCCAATTTCTGACGCTCCTCTTCGTCGAGTACCAGCAGGAGTGACCCGCCTGCCTTGACGAAGGAAATAATCGCCTGTTTTTCCGAGTCTTGAAACGCCTGATTGGGTGCGCGAAGGTACAACAGCCTGCTTCCCGCAAGGGCCTCCGCCGTAATCGGCCCGCTGCCCGGCTCCAGCGTATAACCCACGCGTTTCCCCACCTCCGTCATCTGAGGCGGCCAGGCAGCTTCGCCATGCGCCCTGTCAAAATAAATTGTTTTGGAGCCGGCAGTCTCCAGCGAAGAAAGCGCGCCCGCGCGCTTCGGCGTAATCTTCAAGCCAGCAAAATAGCCTTCCGTGCCTGGGCCGACCCATAGGGCAACGCCGCCTTCCCGCGGCTCCAGCTTCAGATCGTTGACAATCAGACTCGGTTGCTCAGCACCATTTACGTAGAGCCGCGCTTTGCGATCGTCGATCTCAATCCGGTACTTTGTCCACACGCCCGGCTGCAGGTCCGCGTAGGATTCATACTTCTCCGGCGATTCCTGCCGCGAGCGGGCGAAGTCAAAGTCCGGATAGGAACTGTACTGCGTGGAATGATTCCGGCGCACTTGGTCGTCCGCGCGCCCGTTCGTAGGCCTCAGATAGATGTACTCGTACTTGTTGTCTTGTAGCCGGAACGCGATACCAATGAACCCACGCGCCCCCGCCCCGGCTCCAACTGCCGGTTTGCCCGCCAAATCCACTTCAATCGTGCCGTCTCGAAAACTGGCGTCCTTAACGATTGCGTACGAAGAGCCGTTGGCTGCGTCCGGCGCCGCGATCAACTGTACCGCCGAACGGCCCTGGTAAGTCATTTGATTCAGCACAACATTCCGCGGAACCAACTGGCCCAGCTTCTGTGCCCGCACTGGGAGCGCAAGAACTAAGGCGGCAAACGAGGCGGCCAGTACGGCCTTTCCGCAAAGGTGGTGGCGCATGCCGGTAGTGGGGCAATCAAATGGCCATCGTTCGCTACACTATCTCCGGCTGGTTGCGAAGCGTGGCACAACGTCATTGGACGGGTGCTGTCCGTTTTCGGGACCGCCGTGTTCGCGGCCGAACCGGTCGCGGGTGTTATAAGAGAGTTTTTAATTCCTCAATCGATCATTCCGTCATGGACCAATTCTCAATTCCGGTAAAGAGCTGGACCACGCGCCAAGAAGCCGAGGACTACTGCGCCGCCGTTGCCGCCGCCATCCCAGGCGCACGGGTGGAACGCTACTCCACGGGACAAAAAGTGAGAACCGCCGACGGCCAGATTCCCGTGTACTTCACAAAGGCCGATAAGGACGACATCAAGCGCAGCCCGCACGTTAAGGGACTGTACCAGCGCTGCAAGTAGGCCTGGAACGCGGCCGCTCGTGCTCTATGCTGAACTAGTACAGCGTGCTCAAGTTATCATTCTCGGGCCCAATAGGCTAGTTCGTTGGACCTCAATACCCCACTGCAATTTGTCAAAGGAATCGGCAGCGCGCGCGCATCCATGTTAGCGGCCAAAGGCTTGCTGACCGTGGCTGACCTGCTCTACTACGCTCCGTTTCGCTACGAAGACCGCACCAATCGAAAGACCATCTCCCAATTGGCGCCCGGTGAAAAAGCGGCCGTCATCGCCAATGTGGACAGCGCCAAGCTTTCCGGTTTCCGGCGCGGCGCGCTGGGGCTGTTCGAAGCAACTTTTCATGACAACGGCAACACCACCTTACTGGCTCGCTGGTTTCATGGAGAACGCTATGCCGACAGCCTGGTTCCAGGCACGCGCGTCGCGCTCTTCGGCAAAGTAGAGCTGGACCGCGGCGGCGGCCAACGGTTGATGGTGCAGCCGGAGATTGAAATCCTGTCCAGCGAAGATGACGCCGAAGAGACGCTCCACTCCGGCCGCATGGTAGCTATTTACGAGGCCGCCGGGAAAATTTCCACGCGAGTGTTTCGCAGTCTGCTTGACCGGGTGTTAAAAGAGACCGAACTGCCGGACGATCCGCTACCCGCCAGCGTACGCGCGCGAATTGCTCTTCCGGATCTAGGCGCGGCCCTCCAGCAAGTGCACAATCCCGCGCCGGATACCGATCTGCGGTTGCTCAACGAATTCCGCAGCCCCGCCCAGGTACGGCTGATTTTCGACGAGTTTTTCTGGTTGGAATGCGGACTCGCCTTAAAGAAAACCCGCGCCCGCAAAGCCACCGGCATTTCCTTCGCCGTAACGGCCAACGCGCGTGAACAGATCAAGCGGATGCTGCCGTTCAAGCCCACGCAAGCCCAGCGCCGCGTAGTGCAGGAGATTGCCGACAACATGAAAACTCCGCATCCCATGAACCGCCTGCTGCAAGGCGACGTGGGAAGCGGCAAAACCATTGTGGCGGCGCAAGCGGCCGTGATCGCCATGGAGAACGGCTTTCAAGTCGCGGTTCTCGCGCCCACCGAAATTCTAGCCACGCAACACTACGCCACGTTTACGCGCCTGCTCGAAAAACTCGGTTATCAGGTGGCGCTGCTCACCGGTTCAGCCGGCGCGCGTGAAAAACAGCAGATCAAGCAGCGGATTGCGGATGGTTCCGTCCACGTCGCGGTCGGCACGCACGCGCTGCTGCAGGAGGACGTCAAATTCTCGAAACTGGGTCTGGCAATTATCGACGAGCAGCATCGCTTCGGTGTCCGGCAGCGTCTTGAACTATTCAAGAAAGGCGAACAGCCCGACGTGCTGGTGATGACCGCCACTCCGATTCCACGCACCTTGGCCTTGACCATCTACGGCGACCTTGACGTTTCTACCATCGACGAGTTGCCGCCGGGACGCAAAACAATTGTTACTAAACATGTGCAGGAAGATGCCGTGGAAGGCGTGTATAGCTTCGTCGCTCAGGAAATTGCAGACGGGCGGCAAGCCTATGTCGTCTACCCGGTCGTCGAAGAGACGGAAACGTCAGCCGTGAAGGCCGCCGAAAAGATGTACCGTCATCTTTCGGAAAAGGTGTTTCCAGGTACGCGGGTCGGCTTGCTGCACGGCAAGCTGGGCTCTGACGAAAAGGAAACGGCCATGCGCCGCTTTCAATCAGGCGAGATCAAAATTCTGGTCGCCACCACGGTCATAGAAGTAGGCGTCGACGTGGCGAACGCGTCGGTCATGGTGATTGAACAAGCGGAACGTTTTGGTCTGGCACAGATTCATCAGCTGCGCGGGCGCGTGGGCCGGGGATCGCGGCAGAGCTACTGCGTGCTGGTGACGGGGAAATTAAACGACATTGCCAGAGAGCGCATTCGAACCGTGGTGGAATCAAACGATGGCTTTTATATCGCCGAAATGGACATGCGCCTGCGCGGACCTGGCGAATTTTTCGGAACCAAGCAAGCTGGCATTCCCGGCCTGCGCCTGGCGGACCTAATACGCGATTCGGACGTTCTCGAAACGGCGAGAGCAGAAGCGCAGCGATTAATTGAGAGCAACGACAGTGAGGAATTACGCCACGTGGTCCGCTATATCCAGGAACACTGGCAACGCAAGTACGGTCTGGTATTGGTGGGTTAAGGGATTTGCCGAGCCGTGACCGTGAGGGAGCGGTAACGAAACATGCGAGTCATAGCAGGCGAATTTCGCCGGAGAGTATTAAAAAGCGTTCCAGGACTCGATGTCCGCCCAACGCCCGATCGCATGCGCGAGTCTCTATTTAGCATCCTGGCGCCGCGCATTGAAGGCACGGTATTCATCGATGCCTACGCGGGCAGCGGAGCTGTGGGCATTGAGGCGCTCAGCCGCGGAGCCAAGCACGTGATTTTGATAGAACGCAGCCCGACAGCGCTAACGGTGATTCGCGAGAATCTGGTTTCGCTTGGAATTGCCAACCGGGTGACCGTGCTGCGAGGAAAAGCGAGCGTGCTGCTGCCGGATCATGCCGCCGATATCGTATTCATTGATCCGCCCTACGAGCAGGTCAACGAATATCGTGATTCCCTGCTGGCCCTCGCGGCGATGCGCTGCCCTTTGGCCATCGCCCAGCACGCCTCGCGCTTGAAACTCGACGAAAATTACGGCGAATTGACCCGCAGCCGCATTCTAAAACAAGGCGACAATTCCCTGACTTTTTATGAGCCGCTCTCAACCGGCCAGTAATACATTTATATCCATCACATTAGTCCCGGTCGGCCCGGTCTTCAACAAATCCCCGAGCGCGTCAAAGAATGGATACGCGTCATTGCGAACCAAATGATCAATCGGATCCAACCCCATTTGCTTCGCGCGAGCCACGGTCTCGCCGGTGACAATCGCACCAGCGGCATCGGTCGGTCCATCCGTGCCATCCGTCCCAGCCGAAAGCGCAACTACATTCGGCAACCCGGCAATAGCGGTCGCGGTAGCCAAAGCGAACTCCTGATTCCTTCCGCCTTTCCCCTTACCGCGCA
>DASXGT010000170.1:0-21738 GCA_036488895.1 Bryobacteraceae bacterium
CCATCTTCAGCGCATTGGCAAACGAAATGTCCATCCATTCCTTGTGGTCAGCCCAGGAAGAGTAATTCCCATCTGTCCGTTTCATGGCTTCGCGCGTTGTCTCGGGTGTTACAGCATTCCAGTCCGTAAAGGAGCTTCCCCATCGCTGATTCAGATTGGCCAGAGTTCCGTTGCGAACCTGAAGCCAGGAGCGCATAGCGCCCAACGAGAAATCGGAAAAGTCGAAATCCCAAAAGCCAGCCAGTTCCGCAATACCCGATTCGTCGGCCAGATTATAAAAGATGGGGCGGTAGGGTGAGTATCGCTTGGTTGACTCAACCAGACGGTCATGAATTTTACCGAGCCACGCCGGGTCGGAAAAGCTGGGTTCACGCTTGAGAGCGTCTTTGCTGGAGGGATCTTTTTTGTACAGCTCTTTGGCATTGAGGAGCGCCCAATTATACGGGCGGTCTGGACGGTAAATGTGATAGGAGGAGTAAAAATCCGTGGCCATGTTTTCCACATACCAGCGCATGTCATTTTCCAGAAGGAAGCCCGGCAGATCCATGGAGTGTTCGCTCGATTTACCCGCGTTGACGCCTACTTGCTGTAATTTCTTGAACTGCGCGGCGCTGCCCCCTTGCCACATCATGACCATGTAATCCCACCAGTTGCGGTCTGGGGGGCTTGCAATAAATGCCTCTTGGGCATCCTCTTCCCGATGATCTTTTCCGCCTTTTTTGTTCAGGCCATCGAATGAAAAATGAACACGCACTTCATTCCGCATAGCGATTGCGCGCCGGAGATCTAACTGGAAACGGAACTCATTTTCGTCCGTCAATTCCACCGGAAGAATGCGATTATCAACCGTGCGGCCATAGGCGTCGGTCCAATTAATTTGCAACTGCCCTTTGCCGGTGGCCTGCAGGCCGGTCTTGTAAATCACTGTAACCGGCTGGTCACGTTCCAATACCGCGGAAGGAAGAATAAGTTGGGCGGCGCCACAGACGGGCGCAAGCAAAAGAAGCAGTAATGAATTCCGTTTCGAAGGTCTCATGATTATTGAGCAGTAGCAAGAGAATCGATCACATCGCCGCGCAGATCAAGGCGGGCGGGCAGCAGGTTAGGCATGGCATCCAGGGCTTGCGCAAGTAATCGGCGCGCTTGGTCCGCGTGTCCGTCATGCTTGCCGGTTAATGCCAGGAGATAGCGGGCTTCGGAGCGATGCACCGGATTGGTTGAGTCCTTTTCGGTTTCCGCAAAATCCACAAAGTGTTTTTGCAGCCGCGCAGCGTCCGGCGCCCGGCCCAGGCGTTCCAGTGACAAAACCATAAAGAAGTTTTCGCTGTTCCAGCTATCACGGTCGCCGGATAAAAGCTCCATGCCGGCAATGGCCTTTTCATAGGAGCGGCGCGCCTCGCCTGGCTCTTTCAGTGCGTCATGGGTGCGGCCGATGTAGTAATCCAGCCGGGGAGAAGACTGTGAGGCAAAGTCGTCCGTGCCCAGGGAAACAGGTGGAGTGAGCGCCGATTGAAAGAGTTTCAATGCTTGCTGGTAATCACCACGCTTGAACGCTTCAGCGCCTTGACCGCAACGCATCAGACGGTATTTGTCACGCAAGGTGTAAGTGCGATGGCGCGGGGCAAAAGTGTGGGTCTCGATCAATTTCTCAGCCTGATCATAGAGTCCTTTGTTCAAATCCGCGGCAAGTACGCCCTCGGCCAAATCATCGTCTAACGGTGAACGCTGTAGCGCTTTATTGAGAATCGCCAGCTGATTATCAAACTGGCCGGCGCGCGCGTATAGTGCACTAAGATCGTCCAGAGTTCGGACATGGGCTGGTTTGAGATCTATCGCGCGTTCCAATTGCGCTGCCGCCTTTTCGATAGGGAAACCCTGTTCGGCGTAGGCTAAACCTAACGCGCGCCGGGAGGAGAAGTCTTGAGGGTTGACGGCTATGGCCGCTTCCCATTGTTCAATGGCTTCCTTTTGCTTACTGTGAAAGTAGAGAAGACAAGCCAAATCGAACCGGGCGGTCACGTCACCCGGATCCAACCGGACGGCTTCCCGCAAGGGAGCTTCTGCTTCCGCGCGATACGGAAAGCGATCTACATTCCCCGTGGCGGAGCGGGCTTTCTTCAAGGAGACATCAGCGCTGGAAGAATCGCCGGCACGCCTTTGGCAGTACGCCAACACATAAAAGAACTCCGGAGTGGTGCCCCAGATATCATGATTAGTTTCCTCGACAAGCTGGAGAATCCGCTCCGCGTCAGCCCATTGCCGGAGGCTCTGATAGAACACCGACAAAGCCATCGCTTCCTGGCTTTGCCCGCCCAGCAGGCGCAGCAGCTCCGCGCGTGCCGCTGGAGTCCGGTGCAACAGCCAGCGCTCAGCCTGCGCGTACCGGTTCACCGGATCAATCATTTCGACCGCTGCTAATTCCTTCTCCGCCGCCGGCTTGTTGCCGCTTTCCCGTAAAGCCCCGGCCAGCGCCAATCGTGCAAATAGATCGTGGCCATCGGAGGACGATGCTTGACGAAGATGTTCCGTGGCCGCTGCGTAGTCTTTGCGCCAGAGCGCTAGGCGGCCCAGGTGATATTCGCGTTGACCGTAGTAGGCGCTGTCGGGCCAGATGTAATAAAGATTCCGTTCCGCCTCCGCGTCTTTGGTGAGCGCCAATTGACTCATCGCGAGGTAGTAATAAGCTGCATCGGAGTACGGGTCGCGGGCAATCGCCTTTTCCAGGTGCTCGACCGCCTGTGTGTACCGGCCATCGTTGAAATCGGTGATACCCATTAAAATGTAAACGCGAGAATTACCCGGATCGCGCGCCAAGGCTTTATCGAAGAGTATTTGGGCTCCAGGTTCGTCCAGTTCTTTGAGACGGAACTCGGCGGCAATCGCCAACTCTTCGACACTCATCTGGTCGGGTGACTTCCGGGGCAGTTCCAAGGGCCGGGTGAACGGAGTATATTCCTGTTTCCCCGGATTGCTGTCGGGCCGATGGTATTCGAGCAATGGATGCCCCACGGCATCGGTTACCGTGACAACCATACCCGTCATGCCCTCCGTGTTGGTATGGAGGCCGGCTAGCTCAGCGCGTACAGGTTTCGCGGGATTGAGATTGATGATCCTTGCCAGAAGTTCGCCGCTCCGGGTCCGCACCGTGAGATGGGCGCCAGGGATGACTCTGGTAGCCGCCAGTACGAGATTCACATTCGCGGGCTGCACATCCAGGTTGAGAGCGACATCCCGGGTCATGGTTGTCAATCCGCCGGTTTGCGAAACCGGCACCCACCACTCACTCCAGCTTTCGACTTTGTGCGGCGCGACCCACTCGTAGTGACCATCCCAAACGTGCCGGCCACTCTGCAACTCCACATAAGGACCAGCCTTGTCGGTGTAGCCTTCTTCGAATGTCTTCGAGCCTTCGCCGTAGCCAAATGTCCAGAGCTTCATGCCTTGAACGATCCGCCGGTCCGCGTACCGGAAGATGCCGTAATCGCGATCGAATTGATAAGCGCCTTGGAAGTTATCGTAGATATCGATGCCGAATACACCCAGCATGTGTTTGTTGTTGCGATCTAAGCTATAGTCGGTGCCGTTATACAAGGGCCAATCGGCAATATCCGCGGTGGTGTGACCGACTGTCCGGCTCATGGGGTAGATGAACCGTAATTTGGGAGTCGCATTGATGGCGGTGTTGATCCAAAACATTTGCGGCTTCCGGCCATCGCGCGTGTTGTAACAGAAAACGCTGATTTCGAGGGCAGCCACTCCGGGATGGAGAGTGGCGGAGAGGTTCACTTCCATTCCATACACAGGATCTATTTCGCTCAAGATCAGCGAAATCGCGCCATCGCCGCGGGGCACAATTTTGTTTGCCCAGAAGGGCTCGCCATGGAGCGTCAATGTATGTAGATCATGTGGCCCGGTCAATTCCAGGCCGGATTGCGGCCAACTGTTGCGCGGATTGTAGGGCGCGGGCTTGATCACGTCGTTCCGATAAAAAACTTCGCGGCCGCGCACTTTGTCATAGAGCGAAAAAATCCGTGCGCCGAACTCCGGAATATAAGTCAGCTTCAGATACTCGTTTTCAACAAAAATGGCGTGATAGTCCTTGGGCGTCGGCCCCGCTTTATACGGCATGAGATAGGTCGTAAACGGGTACATGCCGGAGACGGTGGAGCTGGCGAACAGGGGCGGCTCCATCTCGCGGCCCGAATGTTCATATGTTGGGACGGTGATCGTGCCCTCATAGCTACGGACCGCCGCCGGCGCCGCTACCGCGACTCCGGCTATAAACAATGTCAATGCCGCAAACTTCATTTCACGTTTTCCCGAGGATCCAAATGTTTTTCAGTCACAACTTCCGCAACACCAACCACATCGCCCATGCTGTCGTAGACCGGCGCAAGCACCGATGTCATACCGGGCGTCCGCCGCACAGTCTCACGGGCCGCCGTATCTAGCACTCGCTTCATTTCGGGCGGGAGATCCTGATCCAAATCGCCCCACTTCCAAAACTGGCTGAGTTCATGCACATTCCGGATTACTATCTGGATACGGTTAGGGCGCTGGTGCACAGGCATCCACAGATTGACGTCACAAGGCTCCGGACAAAGACGCGCCAAACGCATTAGCGACTTTTTGGTTTGAATAAATGCACCGGCATTCACGTCGTAGTTGTCGCCAGCGCGCCATGGATCCCGCGGATCAGTTTGCACGAGGAATTTTGTGGAGCGTGCCGTTTCAATGCGTAGGCAAATGTCGCCGTCCAGCATTACAGTGGCCGAGCGCGCCACATCTTCCAAATTCTGAAGATGAACGTTCTGGGCATTCACCAAACAGAGCGTTAGAAACAGCGAACCCATTACCAAACTGATTAACGAATGCCGCATTATTCATTCCTCTGCGCGATTTGAAAAATATAGGTCCGCACGCGAGCCCAAGCTGCGGAATCCAGCAGTTTTCCAAATTGCGGCGGTACGGGCGTGTTGTCTTCGATATCGGCGTTTGACCAATCCAGCGGATCTCCATCAGCTAATAGCGGACGGCCGGTCCACCAGTCGTTTGGCTTCGTTTCGTTAAAAGCCTTGACGGCTCCCGCCTGTAACTGCCGCAAATTTCGTCCGCGAGCTAAATCGTTCAGTAACGTGATGTCTTGGACGGCGTTACGCTCGAGTTTCAGGCGGATGGAAGGAATCGGCTCTGGAATACCGAATCGATCTCCGGGGTAGACCAGGGTTTCACCGCCGCCGGCAAATTTGAACCAGGGGTCCGGCCCTGGATCTGTCGCTAGCCACCGAACGAACCCGCCGGTGTTCTGAATCCAAGGCCGCAGCACATCCAACGCGATATGCGAGCTCGGTTCGGTGACTGGCGGGGTGCCACCGTACGTCCAAACAATATCGCCCCGTTGCTTCAACATTTGCGGGGCAGTGGGATACCAGTTGAACATCCCGCCGCCGCATACCCAGAAATTGATTACACCGGCCAAATCCCGCCACTGACGCTCCATGCTCCAACTAACATCCGCGCGAAAAACAAATTTCACCGGCGAATCAGCCGGGATCGCGAGCTTGAACAGTCGTGCGTATTCGCGAAGATAGGCATAGTCGGCCGGAAAGCGCGCCTCATCACCATCCCATGGGAATCCTTTGTATCTCTTTTTGTGATTAAAAAACAATTCGAACCGCGTGCTGATCCAACCCTTTTCACGGAAGTGGCGCTCCATCTCAGAGACCACATTGACGAACTCCTGCTGATACCCGGGCTCTCCCCACGACTCAAAGGACGCGGGCCATTCAGGATTAATTGGCAGGTATGCAAACGGGATCGGCTTCGCTCCCCGATGGGTTTCCGCAAAAGCAGAGCCATCAAGCAAAGGGCCGTAGTGCTTGTCGAAGAGAGTCCAATCCGAAATGTGTTTATTCCTACCCCAGCCCTCTAACCTTGGCGCGAATTCCGGACCCACTTTGCCGGCGTGCCCATAACCGAGTTGGTGCAGGATACCGCGATTCTCATAAAAAAGCCGGTGATACGAGTGAATGAGGTGAAAAAACTCAGGGCTAGTAAAGAAATCCGGTCCAACCCGCCGAACAAGTTGCGGATACTGCGCGGCAAGCCAAGATGTTCCATAGGTATTGTGGTCAATGACTATGGCGTCCTGATCCGGTACGCGAACTGACAGAACTTTGATTCGAATAGGAACGGATGCAGTGTGGCCGCCTGATTGTAAGGCTACCGACGCACGATAGTCACCTGGCGCGGCGCTGGAAGGAACCCAGAGATCCACCCAGAAGGCTTGCACAGTTTGTTTCGGAATCTTGTTTCCGGCGTCAGGCAGACTGGCCGCATAGGGCAGTTGAATTGGAATCAGCGCATCGGGGAAGTACTGACTGGACGCCGGCACAAAATGGAACCATTCCCGGTAAACCGTCGATTCAATCTTCGCGGCGGCGGCGAACGGACTCACGCTAAGCCGGAACGGGCCGGGCTTCGGGAGATTGACAACCAACTGGAACGAGGTATAGCCAGCTCTCGCCGATTCGAGAATAATCTCTTTCAAGGGGGCTGCGCCGGCGATGCGATCCGGCTGGACAACACCACCAAATGGGTCCGGCCGTAGATATTCCGGTAAGACTGTCAAGCTGGGCGTGGCGGCGAAAAGGGAGACGCAACACGCGGCCAGAAAGCTCAAAGCAAATCGCCGACACATTTGTTTCACGGCATCCGCAGCGTCGAGCATAGGAATACTTTACAACATCAAGAAAGCCAGCCGAAACTTTAATTTCAGTTTGCCGGACGGCTTTCCCCAGCCTCGTTTAACGAGCTTAACGCCTTCGGCGCGGAACGAAAACCCTTGGTGATGACGGCCAAGTAGACGGCGCCAATCGCCAGCCAGACAAAGCCGGCGAACTTTGCCTTGCCGCTAAGACTCATCCAAAGATACAGGCAGACAAGCGCCCCCAGAGCAGGGAAAATCAAGTTCGTAAACAACTCGATCCCGCGCCGGCGGCCCAGGCGGATGTAGAAGTGCCGGATCACACTCAGATTGACCAGAACAAAACCGGCAAACGCGCCGAAATTGAGCAACTCCACAGCGATCTCAAAGCGCATAAACAAACAGCCGATCAGAGACAGGCCGCCCATTAAATAGATGCCTCGCGTCGGGGTGAAATAGCGGGGATGGATGTAGGCGAAGAGGCGTCGCGAGAGTACTCCGTCGCGGCCCATGCCGTAAAGAAGGCGAGAGGCGCCGGCTTGGCCGGTGAGAGCGCTGGCGAGGCCGGCCACAAGCAGAATAAACGTCAAGCTTCCGAACATCCAGGCGCCGCCGATTCTTCGCCCAAGATCCAAAATCACCGTTTCGGGTTGTGGAAAGCTCCGGTAGTCCGGCCAAACAATCGCAGCCAGATAGACAGTCACAAAGCAAATCACGGTTTGCAGAATGCAGACCACTACGATGGCGAAACCGATGTCCCGTTCGGGCTTGATGGTGTCTTCGGCGAGCGTGGAAATGGCGTCAAACCCGATATAGGAAAGCGCGGCGATACCCGCACCAAGCATGAGCGGCCGGAGGGCAAAGGTATCCGGGCGGTAGATCGCGCTGGCATCAAAAAGTCCACTAAATCCATGTGCCGCCATGATGTAGCGGACGGCAAGAACGATAAACGCAGCGGCGCAGAGGCTCATCACGGCCATCATGACCTCGCCGGCGCGCGCCGTCACACGGATGCCAGGAATATTGATCAGGGTCAAAGCAACCGTGAACGCGATGGCCCATACTTCGTACGCGACGCCAGGCAGCAAACGGTGCGCGGTGAGCGCGGCATAGATGATGCTGACGAGAGGAATCAGGACATAGTCAAGAATCATCGCCCAACCGGCAAGAAAGCCGACATGCTCATTCAAAGACTGCCGCACGTAGGTATATGTGGACCCAGCAACAGGGAACGCGCCCGACATTTTGCCGTAACTGGCGGCCGTAAACAACACGGCGACCATCGCAACCAGATAGCCGAGAGCGGCATGCCCATGGGAAAGTTGCTGAACGATTCCATAGACGGGATAGGGCGCCGTTGGCGTCAAGATCACAAGTCCGTAAAGGATCAAGTCCCGCCGCGAAAGCACCCGGCTGAGAGAGGCGGTGCTCTGACTCATTTGAGTGTCGTCGAGTTCCTGGAGAAAATCATGCTTAGCGGCAAACTGGCCGCTCCGATTAACGCGGCTTCGCCACCCAAAGCAGATGAGCGTACCACTAGGCTGCGTGCCCCCCATAGCTCGCGGCTGTCCGGAAGGTGTTTACGTAAAATTGGTTCTACCAGCCCCCAGGCCTCAGTAATGGCGGCGTCGATGACAACCGTGTCCGCGTCGAGGCTCCAAACCAGATTCGAGATGCCGATTCCGAGATAGTGCGCAGTTTCATTCAGCGTTTGCCGTGCCGCCGCATCCCCGCTAGCCGCCAGTTCGGCGATCCGGCGGACGCGCGCGGATGTATCGCTGTTGTTTGCGATGCGGCGCGTACCGCTCAGGTCGGAATATCTGTTGCAGATCGCACCGTTGCCCACCAATCGTTCCATGCACCCGGGCCGGTCATGGCGCTCTTCGCCTGGGCCCATCTCAATCACCATCTGGCCGAATTCCCCGGCCGCCATGTGCGGCCCATGATAAACCTTGCCATCGAAGAGCACGCCCATACCAACGCCTTCATCTATGCCAACGAAAACGAAACAGCGGCGGGTGGAGGTTTCCGCAGGTCCGTACGTGTACTCAGCAATCGCGGCAGCTCGAACGTTATTCTCAACAAGGACCGGTTCCTTTAAGCGCGCTTCCAGGAACTCGCGAATCGGCACCTGGCACCAATCGGAGCGGCTGCCAAGTGCCAGCACGCCCGTATCGCTGTTCACAATGCCGCGGGTGCAGATGCCAATTCCGGTTAGCCGATCGGGCCCAAATCGTTTGCGGAAGGCCAAAAACTCCTCCGCTATCTGCTCCAACGTTTCTTCAGCGGAAGCCGAGGTCCGGAATCTCCGGGTTTCCACAATGCGGCCGTGCATCGTGCAAACGGCACAACGCGTTTCCCAATTCTGAATGTCGGCTCCAAAGATGACCCGCCGCGGCTCCAGCGCCAAACGGCGTCCCGGCCGGCCTCCAGTGGAGTTTTCCGCTCCATCTTCGCGAACCAACCCATCTTCCATCAAGCCAGTCACGATCCGGGAGATTGCGCCCTCCGAGAGCCCGCATTGACGTGCAACATCCGCGCGCGACATATAGTCGCTTTGTTGCAGGAGACTGAGCACGGCAGCCCGGTTCGCGCCGCGGACCTCAGGCGGGCGTAAAATGCGCTTCGCGGCGCCACCAGATTTTGCCATAAAGTAACTTTAGTATTGCAAGTAAGCGCGTTTACTCCAGATTCTTCCATTGCAGGGGGACGTTTCGCACGGGACTCTGATGTTTCCGCGCATAATCATTTCGCGACGATTCCACCTGTTGATACCAACCGTCGAAGGGCAGCAGCAATTCGCGATACACCAGATAGCTCATATCCACGGTGCGGTCCGGCAGATGGTCTTTGACATCATCTACTGCATGCAAAAAGCGACGGCCATTGGCTTCTTCCACCCGCGGGAGCCAAGCTTCATACCAGGTTGCCGTGGCGTCCCGAAGAACGGCATTCCGGCTCGCCTGTATCTCCCGGACTTCGAGAAGCGCTCTGTCCAGATTCTGCAAGGCGATGGCGGGCTTTTTATCTAGCGCGGCGCGGTGAGCTTTCGCCAGTGCTTCGTCTACGCGCTGCAGGGCGCTCAATAGGTCAAGATTCTGCCGGCACAACCTTGCGATTGCCAGAAATACTTCGAGCCCATAACGATTCGATTGAGCGAGAGGTAGATTCATATTCACCAAACCAACCAACTCGTCGTTTTCAGCAACTCCCTCAGCAGCCGCGCGCAGACGCTGCGCATTAGCGCGCGACCAAGCATCTGAATACGCAAGATCTTCGCCCGCCGGGACGGGCGGCAAGGGAATTGTTTGGTCATGAGCAGGCTGGCGCGGGTTGAAGATCTTGTACGAATTACCCCAAATTGGCTTCCGCACCGTTGAATCCATGGACTCCCACGTATCCGACCATAGCTGCGCCTGGTAACTCATTAACTGGTAAACGCGGCTCATGTTGATTACCCGCGGGCCGTAAAAGAGGGAATAAAAACTGCTCATTAACTCTGGTGAGCCCGCGCTGGGTTGGCGCCAACCCGCGGAAGTAATGGTGGCGTAGCCCAGCCAAAACGTCTCCGGATGCAGCCCCATGTCGCCCCACCCCGCAGTCACCATGCCTGTCAAATCGGCATATCCGCGCGCAGGCTCATCCTTGATTTTGGATAAGGAGCCGGAAATCCGCGCCTCCCCCTCCTGCAATTCATGGATTCTCAGGTTGGCGGGACGCAGGAAATAGTGGGGGAACAAACGCTCCTCCCCTTCGGTGGCCTGGTAAATCATTTGCCGGATTCCATGCGCCTTGAAGAGTGTGTCGAACGCCTTGCCGTAGGTTTCGCCGTTGATGAGGAACGAGGGAAGCGCTGCGATATCATCCGGTTTCATTGGATATTCGCCCCAAAACACAACGGTGCGGCCTCGATCATGCAGGTGGCCTGCCGCCTTGGTGACAAACTCCGCAAGCACCTTGCCAACAGTTCCCAGTTCCTTCGTCCGCTGGGATTCCTGGCAATTTGGTTGTTCGGCGAGCCCTACATAATAAGGCTCGTCGGTGGAAAGGTAAAAATAGTTCACGCCTTTGTTGGCCGCAAGCAGATCGTCGAACATGCCGTAAAAAAGCTTCAGTGTGTCCGGATTCGTGACACAGGATTCGTAATTGCTATCGGGAAACGCGCGAAGGCTGGAAAACTCCGGATGCTTCAAAATGAAGGCGATATGCGCGGGCGCATCCAGATAAGGAATCACTTGAACGTGATAGCGCAATCCATAGTCTGTCAGTTGCTGAAATTCAAGCGGGGAAAGCGCCTGCGGTTCGACAAGAGCTGGGGCGCTGTGGAATTGAAAATGTCCTTCCAGCTTGAGAATAAAGCCGTTGATTTTGAAGAAGGATGCCTGCTTGACCGCCGCTTCGAGACCAGCCAGCGGTTCGAGATGGTGCGCGTCATCCCAATAAATTTGCCGTAGCCCTAAATCAGGCCAGTCCTCAATTTTCCCTACAGGAAGTAAGAGGCCGCCGTTACCCGGTTTTAGCAATTGGAGAAAAGTTTGAATGCCATAAAACAACCCCGGTTCGGCATTCGCGATGATGCGTATACGGCTTGGCGCAAGCTCAATTCGATAGGCCTGAGCCGCTATGGACGCATGATCGGCATCCTGGCTAGGCCCGGGCTGAACCGAACCTGGCGTCATTTCGAGCAGCAGCGCCTGCGGAGTATTCGAAGCGTTTTTCAGACTGACTTGATGAAGCCTTTTGAGATCTTCTAATAAGCTACGTACCGCGGCCGAGTCACGGGCGATGCCATTTCCCGTTTCGAGATGCCAGTTTGAGCCAAATTCAATATCGTCTGCCCTTAAAACAACGCGTTGGGGTTCGGGAACGACGGTATAGCCGCGTGCAAATAGGGGTGATACGGTAGCAGCTTTGCCGGGCGAAAAGCTAGCGGCCAGCAGAATCAGGCAAAAAGGCAGTGTGCGGAATAAATCAGCTGAATTCTTCATGTCGGTGGATAACCAGGGCTGGGATCAAGAAGCCTAACAAAGAGCCGGCGGAAAACCACAGCAGCCAATGCTGGTGGAAAACCGTAGCGGCGGGATAACGAAACAGAATGGCTGGAATGCTAGCGCCGCCGGAGAAAGGCAAATCGACCGAGAGCCATTGCAAGCCGGGTTCAGCGGAGATCTTCTTTTTGGTGAGAACGCGGCCGTTGCAGAGAACGCGCAGGTCGCCCGAAGACGCAAATTTCGGACGAACACGCCAGCTGATTTGCGATTCCGTGGGAACATGCACAGGGCCGGTCTCCACATCC
This sequence comes from Bryobacteraceae bacterium, assembly GCA_036488895.1. GTDB lineage: Bacteria > Acidobacteriota > Terriglobia > Bryobacterales > Bryobacteraceae > Bog-105. Next base: position 12,003 of record DASXGT010000170.1, read on the forward strand.
ATGCCGGGTGGCGCCTCTAGTCGCATATCCGGCAATTTGCGAGGCGAGTGCGCGTTGCATTGCACGGTCACTACAATTGCCTTACCTAGCGGCAAGGGAGCCCGCCCGAAAGTGGCCTCGGTTGCCACCAATAAAGCAGAAAAGGGCAGCACCAAAAGCAGCGACGGCAACGCCAACAATTTGAGGAAACGGGCATTCGCCGCCAGCAGGTCATACTGCGCCCGGAAGAGTACGACAGGCTGATCCGCGAATAATTGGAACTCCATCAAGTGCGCCATCAAGCGATTCATTGCAGTACGCAATTCCGCGGCATCAGACCAGCGCCGGAACGCCCATAACGACGCCATGCCTGACAGCGCACCAATCGTAATGAGAAGCCAAAATGCCGCTGCGCCCAACTCCACGGACATCATTCCAAATAGCCCAATCCTTTGAGCTTCTTAAGCAATTCTTCTTTTGACTCGCTCTCTTCCAGCCGGACCAGGTCTTTCTCCAACGCATGCTCGATAAATTCTTCGAGAGAGCTATAACCAACGCGATCCACGACCTGGCGAGCCCGGTCACAGAGCGCCTTGTTGAGCTTGACAGTGACTTTAGATTGCATATAGCCTCAGGCAGCGAACAAGAGCGCTTTGCCCTCCATCCATTTGGGCGGCTCAATGCCGAACAAGCGGAGGACAGTTGGAGCCATGTCTTCAATCCCGGGATTGTCACCTTGCAACTTTCGATTCGCGAATAAAACACCCGGGACCAAAGCGGGGTCCACACAGTGGTCGCCGCTCCAACATTTCAAATTGTCTTCGAAAACAGAGACACTCACCTTGCCGGTGGCAGCGCCCCAGGATGCCCGATAACCTGCTGCATAGCCGGTGATTAGATCTGGCGCCGCGCCCTTATATGGCCCGTTGTATATCGTGTTCGCGTCATGCACGCTTCGAATCACTATTTCTCCCGTTTCGCCGTCGAGCAAGCCTGTCAGCTTGTGAATCAGTTCGGCCTTTAGCGCGGCGACCTCTTCGGGTGGCACAATGCCATGCGCTTCCCGCCCGCGGAGATTGAGATAGAGGCCAGCGAGGCCAAACGTATAAGCACGAGTGCGTGGCCAATCGATCCCATCGAAATACTCGCCGCTTTCCGTCAAACCGTCCTTTAGCGCGAGATAGCCGTTCTGGTGAAGCCAGGCGTTCAGATTAACGCCGCGCCGGAACGAGCAGAAACCATGATCGGAGACGACAAAAAGCGCGGTATTCTGATCCGCGTAACGAAGAGTCCGCCCTACCACGCGGTCCATGTCGCGATATAAATTCTCAATCACATCCGCATGGCGCGATTTACTGAAGCCGCAGTGTTTGGGGTCTAGATACCGATAGAACATATGCTGGACGCGATCCGTAGTATCGAAAACACAGGCAACCACACCGCGCCGCGTCCGGTCCAATGCACTAAAGAACATGGCTTCGCGCTCGTCTTGAATTAGTTTTGACTGTTTCAAGAAAGCGTCTTCATCAATGGCTCCTTCATTCAAGGCCCAAGTATCCTCGGCCATTCCGAGAGTTGCGAAAGAACCGAGAAGTTTGGCCAAGTAGATCGCGTAGTGGCTAGGATGGCTGATTGGCAATGCCGGATTTTCAGGATCAATCTCCACCGGAGTGACGTATAACGAGAGTTCCGGGTCTGTCCGCGTCAACAGAAACCGGGCGATGCCACGAACAGCAGACAAGCCGCCGGTGGAGAAGCGAATACGAATCCAGGGAGTGTACTCTCCTAACACCAGCGGCCAGCGATCGCCTTCAATCTCAAGTGTTCGGCTTTCGCCGCCCGGACCCCCCGTAATCAGAAAGGCGGTCCGGCTTGTCTCTGGCCCTTCCAGAAAGCCCTGCAAAGCTTCGCCGCGGGTGGTAAGCGGCAGGCGGATTCCGCCTTCGCACGCAGCCGGATCTCCGCCTGTCGAAAACCAGGAAAACGTACCTTGTGTACCGCGGAGATCCGGCGTCGCCATGGCCGAGAGCAGATGGCCCGAAAAGGCTTCCGGTGGAAACGTAATGGGTACTCGAAGGATGGTGCTGCGGATGGCATGCCGGCCCAAGATTTTCCAAAAAGGCTCGCTCTTACGCCGCAACTCCACGGAGGGGCGCGCCAGAGGAATTAGAAATTTTCCGATCTTGAGAGAACGGACCGGCGGACGGACCTTCGCTGAAGAAAGCTCAGGAGCATATGTCCGTAGATCGCGATTGAGAAAATCGAAGATATTGTGGCGGCCCGGGTTTACGCCGGTCGCGAATGTAGACCAGGCGACCGGCGACAAAGCGGGAAACGTGGTTCGCAGACGGTCATAGTGTCCCTGCTCTCGCAAGCGGCTGAGATTCGGCAATTTTCCTTCCGCCATCCATTTTTCTGTCAAACCTGGGTCCAGGCCGTCAAGCCCCAGAAAGATCACCTTCTTTACCTGTGCCTTGGCGGAGCTGCCGCGACGCCGCACCGCAAGCCGCAGCAAGCGGAATGGCCATAACAGCAATGAAATTAAACTAGCGGCAATGGAAAGTACGATGGTCAGAAATGAGCCGAGGAAGGCGAACCCGGCTCCCGGGCCGATGTAGGCGAGGAACATGCCTGTCATCTCAGCTTGCCCTCCAGAAACGGCACTTCCAATACCTTTTCATGCAGAATGGGCCCATGACCGAAATAGCCGTCTTCGCCAAACAGCTCGCCGTGGTCCGACGTGATAGTGACATATGTATTGACTGGCAACAGATCAAATAGCTCTTCCACGACGCCGTCTAGATATTTCACGGCGTCTATCTGGCGATACTGGAGTTCACGCAACTTCGCTTGATTAAATGCCGGGGCTTTCGAACGGCGCAACTTGCCACCTACCACGTGGGCGTCCAGGTGCTTAAAAACCCCATGCACGCCGCTGATGCGCGGCCATTGCTCTTGAGGCTCGCCTGGCAATGCGTACGGGTAGTGTGTTTCACCCACATTCAGCAAATAGAACGACGGTTGGTCATCCTGGAACGTCATTTCTCGCAGCATGGCGCGCATGTCGTTGTGATGCTCCATCAACTTGTAGGTATCGAAGCCGCTGTTCAAAATAGTGGAGGGATTCAGTACCGGCATGGAAACCATCGCGTACGTTCTATAACCAAGCCGCTGCAGAATGACCGGCAGGTAAAGGCGTGGCACGAACTGTTTGAATTCGATGCCCTCCGCACCCAATCTTTCATTGAATTTCAGAAAATCGCGCTGGTAGTAGTCGGATGCGTAGATCCCGCGCGGGCTCGTGTGCGGCATCAAGCCCATAAGCAGGTTGTAGTGAGAAGGGCCGGTCCAGGATGCATAAGCCCACCGTCGCTCTACCGCTCCCAGCTTTCGCATCGTTTTGGGACGCGCCTTCTGAAACGCATCGTACCGGCAGCTATCTAAGACGATTAGAACGTAGTTGTTTCGCGTCGCGACGGCCAAAGGAGAGGGCAACATTCCACCTTGAAATCAATCGATTTTCATCATCATACGCCGCTCGCCTTTCTTCCGTTGACGAAACAGGGATCCGTCCCCTACACTTACTTGCAAAGGACAATTAATTGGCAACGCTTTTCAGTATAGCCCCCCGGAGAGGCCCGCTATCCAGAGTTCAGCAGGCAGTCTAAGGATGAAAACTCCGGTGGAACTGCAAGACACTATATCCGCCTACGTTGAGCGGAACAAAGACCGCCTGATCGAAATCACGCGTGAATTGATTAGACGGCCTTCCGAAAATAGCCCGCCTGATGGGAACGAAACCGTGTGCCAAAACTGGATCGCGGAACAGCTCAAAGCGTGCGGATGGGAGCCGGACCTGTATGAACTTGCCGATGTGGAGGGATTGCAGCAGCATCCGCTTTATCGTCCAGGCAGGAACTACCAGGGCCGTCACAACCTCGCGGCGCGCCGAAAAGGCAGTGGGAACGGGCATTCGCTACTACTTTCGGGGCACATTGACACCGTTCCCCGGGGAACTCAGGATTGGACGCGGGAAGCTTTTAGCGCGAGGATGGAAGGCAACCGCTTGTATGGCCGCGGTTCCAACGACATGAAGGCCGGTGTGGCCACAAACCTTTTCGTTCTGGAAGCGATCGCCGCATTGGGTTTAGAACTCTCGGGAGATTTGCTCTTTGAATCGGTAATAGACGAGGAGTTTGGCGGTTGCAATGGCACGCTCGCCGGAAGAATGCGCGGTTACAATGCATCCGCGGCGATTCTTTCAGAACCTTCGGCGCTACGGATCTGTCCGGCCCAACGCGGAGGCCGCACGGTGCATATTGCATTCCGCTCGAAGAGCGGCGGAATCTTGCAAGATGGCGGATTCTGCTCCAGCGCGATTCCGCAACTGACGTGGTTTCTTTCGTGCGTGGAATCCTTTGCTTCAAAAAGGACCACCGAAGTTCGCACACATGAAATGTACGCCGGACATACGGATCCGGTTCCGGTTCTCATCACCAAAGTGTTCACGGCGCCCTGGGGATTCAATGAGCCTATTACTCTTCCCGTGGCAGCTCACGTGGAGATGTACTGGCAGTTGATGCCGGGAGAGACCCAAGACGAAGTAGATGCTGAATTTACCGAATGGTTGCGAGCGATGGTTGAGGCAGCTCCGAGTATCTTCCCGGCGATGCCCGATGTCCAATGGCCCATCCGGTGGATGCCAGGCTCGGCAATCTCTCCATCTGAACCGGTAGTGCAGGAACTTGCGGCGTGCGCTAGAACAATTCTGGGAACTGAACCCACTATCGCGGGTATTGAAGGGCCATGCGATCTTTTCGTCTTCCAACAGACGTTCGGTATACCGGCGACTATTTGGGGCACGCGCGGGGGGAATATTCATGCGGCCGATGAATACGTCGAAATCGACTCACTAGTCGCAGCGGCCAAAACACTGCTTCTATTCGTAGTGGAGTGGTGCGGTGCGGTGCGGGTCTAATTCGGAACATGATACGGCTGATCGCAAGCATTCAACATCATGACTGTCGACTGTTCGCCTGGAACTGGGTTCATCCATGATCAAACGCCTTCTTCCGCTCTATCTTTTGATTTTCTCCGCCACCCTTAGCGCGCAGGTTTATTCGCCCAAACTGCTGCGAGAAGGACAGCCTGACTCATCAAACCTCAAGAAATTCGTCCAAGTCATCTATGAACACGCGGATGCACGCACGCCAAGAGAGAAAGCGGAAGCAATCTGGCGCTTCTTTCTGACCGATGGTCGCTTTGTCAAAACGGGATACATCTATCACATTGCCGGATGGGCGTATGAAGAGCCTTCGGGCGAGGTGCTAGACCCAATCAAGCTGCTAAACAGTTATGGATTCGGCCTTTGTTATCACATCGCTCCACTATTGCAGTCTGTATTTGACGCGGGTGGATTTGAGGATGCCCGGACATGGTTCTTGACTGGGCACACTGTAACTGAGGTTTTCTACGATGGCACGTATCATTACTTCGATTCCGACATGATGGGCTACAACGTCATCGGCGAAGGCGCTTTCCGCGGCGAACGTGTGGCAAGCGTGCGCGATCTAGAACAAAACCCTAATATCATTCTGGCAAAGCTTCAGGCTGCAGACAAAGTGAAGCCAGGAACCGTGGACAATCCCTGGTATCCGGCGGACGTCCGAGCGAAAGCGATGACTGATCTGGCTGGTCTATTTTCCAGCACTAAGGACAACTACCTCTATTCCGGAAGGCGCTACACCGCCAGCCATTCGATGGACTTTGTACTCCGTCCCGGCGAAACCCTGATTCGTTATTTTGCGCCCGAGGAACCCGGGTTGTTCTATTTGCCCTACAAGTTCGATGGCCAACGATGGACGGAGTTTCCTCAAGAGATAAGCCAATATCAAATCCGGACAGAAGACGGTCCGCATAGCCAGAAAGATGCCCGTTCTTGGGCCACTGGCCGCATCGAATACAGCCCACCAGCCCCGGTGGAACAAAATGTAACCGTCATTCGTATGCCGAGTCCTTACGTCATCATTGATGCGCGGTTCAGTATGACAGCGGAACTCCGGTCGGTTAACGCATCTCTGCGGTTCGAAACATCGACCGACAGCGGGACGACCTGGAAAGTGGCAGGCGAGTTGAAAGGTCTACATCAGGGTGAGTGGTCCACGGAGCCTGCCGTTATTGCTAAGAGTAAGCATGGGCGGCTCACGGCCGTGAGTGGCTCCTATGGCTACGAAATAAAAATCACTAAAACTGGAGGATCTCCGGTAAGCCTACGCAATCTACATCTGGTTTCGCGTATTCAACTCAATCCGAGGACACTGCCATATTTGCAGGCCGGGGAAAACGAGTTCGTCTATTCGTCGGCCGCACCGATGCGTAGAATCGAGATTCCCGCGCCGCTCGAACAGGCACCGGTTCATGATCTTCAGTTCATCAACGAAGCAGGCCAAGGCCTACTACGGCCGTTGCCCGGCAAGAACGGCGAGGCGATATATGCGCTGGAAGCGGATGGAGATCAATTAACGGGATTCGAGGCAGGTGCAAGATTTCTCGATTTGCGCAACGGATTAGCGCCCGATAAACTCACCGCCGAAACGCGGCATACTACCGTTGTGACACAGAAGGGAGCAGCCGTTCTTTCCTGGTCCACTAATCCGAATGGACCTTTCCATGAGCTTTGGCGGTTTCCGGAAGACCGCAAATGGCGCGACGGAGACCCAATTGATCGACTTCTGCCATGGCCGGAGGCATTTCGCCAAGTACGCTCATTGCCCCGGGGAACAAAACGTGTCTATGTAAAGTTCATGAGTGCGGGACCGGCTTTTGATCAGATCCGCCTGGCGGTCTATGCTGCAGCGGCGCCCCCGGATGGTTCGTTAAAGATTACTCAGGTTTGGCGCACAGGCGGTACGCGACGGGAGCATGTTGAGTTGATAGACGCGAAATCTGCGGAACACCGATTCAAGATTGCTGCCGGACCCAGCGTTCAGAATGAGGCAGTCATTATGACCGCGGTACATGAATAGACTCTCTGGCTTTCTAGTAAACGAATGCTGAACACAGGATTCACGGTATGGATGACGGGTTTAAGTTCCTCTGGGAAGACCACGCTTGCAAAGGCCGTTGCTGAAGTAACCGCGAGCCGCAACTACCGAACAGAATCCCTTGACGGTGATGAGATGCGTCAATACCTGTGTCGCGATCTCGGTTTCAGCAAAGAAGGGCGCGACGAAAACATCCGCCGGATTGGCTTCGTTGCTGAGCTATTGACACGCAATGGCATCGTCGTAATGGTTTCCGCAATTTCGCCCTATCGAGCGGCGCGAGAGGAAGCACGAAAAAGGATAGGCCGCTTCATTGAAGTTTACGTCTGTGCTCCCATCGAGATATGCGAGCAACGAGACACCCACGGAATTTACAAACGCGCACGGGCTGGACAACTGTTTAACGTAGCCGGAATTGACCAGCCTTATGAAGCACCGCTTGCTCCAGATGTTAGGTGCTACACGGATCGCGAGACTCTCGTTGAAAGCAGAGATAAAATTCTCTTGGCGATGGAGCCCTGGTTGCTAGGTTTCGCCTCCGTTGATCGGACTACAAGTATTGAATCCTCGTGTGCCGGCTTGGCCGCAGACCGGCGATAGGAAACAGTAGGTGGTAACGAATTCTCTGCGACAGGCCACCAGAGCAGCTTCGACGGATTCCAAAGACACATTTGAGTAGTTTCAACGCCTTTGTGTAATCCCTCATTTCATCATCCGGGTGTGCGATCACGACGAGAACCTTTGGGGGCGGCACACGTTCAGGCTCGGCGAAATCAACAAGAACATCCGAATCGCCTGATTGTGACCATGACCCTGAGTTCAAACGCAGTGAGCGAAAAAGACGCTCGCGAAAAGTTGCATTTGGGATCAAGAACATAGCAATAGGTAGAAGCTGGGAAGCCAACCCGTTCAGAGGGCCGAATTAATTATCTAGCTCGGGGAAAAGCAAATCGGTGAGAGCCCGAACTGTTGTAGAAGCCCGGACTCACATTGTTTTCACTATCTTGCCGAGACTTCTCTAGCTGACAGGAGTTCCGTAACGGTCGAGACAAATTCTTCCCTAGCCTTTGTATACAGCTCTCCGCTCCCGGGGCTCGGGAAACCGGCGTGGACAGTTTTGACCAATCCATCCCGGCCGACGAAGAACGTCGTTGGCCACGAGTCCCAGTCAAGCGCGTTCGTTAGCTTGTCTTTTGCGCTGCTCGTTTCGCCGCCCAACAGAACAGTGTATTTAATCCCATACTCCCGAATGAATGCTCGAAGCCGAGTCGGGTTTTGCAATTGTTCCGGCTCTTCGAACGACAGCGCGACAATTTCAAACCCACGGCTGTGATACTTGTTATAGATTTCGGCCAGGAAGGGCGCTTCATCGTGGCAGTTCGGACACCAACTGCCGGTGATATTGATCAGGACAACTTTGTCGCGAAATCTGGCATCGGTATTTGAAACAATCTGTCCGTTCAACTCCGGCAAGCTGAATGCGAACGGTTGAGATGGGTTCTTCACTCCGGTGTGATGTTTGGCGTCCGTCGGCTCCGGGAATCCTTTTGCCCGTGCGACCTCCGGCCGGTAAGCTGTCATACTGCCCCCATGATGCTGCCCCGTCAACTCAACCGAAAGAGTTCCATCGTTCTGTGGCGTAATAGCAATCTCCGAAGGACGCGCGCCCGAAAAGTGGCTAAGCACAAATTTGCCATCTTTGTAGCCGCCGGTCAGCGTTCCCGTGTCACCATCTATCCGCAGAATCGCAGCTGAAACATCACCGCCCTTCTGCCGGACGATCAATTGCCAAGCCTTTTCATCTTTTTTGGTACTTGAAACATTTTCCAAGATCCAGATTCCATGGATGTCCGGGCCCTTCTCAGCGGGGGCTGGGTGCGAAGCTGCACGTATTGCATGAACAGCAAGTGACTCCCTCGTTGGGTGTATTGACCATCCAGAACGCCATCCTTGACGCTTGCCTTCAAAACGGAGGCATAGCTGTCAAAGTTAAGAACTAGAGTTCCGTCCTCAAAACTCCCGCTGTTTGAGACTTCCTTATCTTCTCCATTGAAAAACCAGCCTTTCACATCGGAACCCGTGCCCGAAAAACCGAGGCGGAACGGAATCGCGTTGTTTCCAGTCATCTATGAGGGAGCTACGTGTCAAGTCCGAAATTTTGACTCCTCACGGCGCCGCCGGCGCCGTTTTTTAGATACACTATCACCCAGCCGGATAGAGGATAGAGCAACGCTGGAGAGCGATTCGAGCGCTAATCCGGTGGTCGGGATGCGGGAGGAACACCCCTCCCGTTCCAAATTCAGGTGTCAATCAGACCAGCATCCTGACCGGAAAGCGATAAACTCAGCGCGGCAACGCTGAAGTTCCGGCAGGATGTGGGCCGCGCGGAATGCTTCGCTAGATCCTCCTCAAGTGCATGAATCGTTCACCAATTGCTCTCTACTTACGGTTTCGTCCTACGAGTCATCTATTCGCTGTGTGGGAGCAAGAGCTTCTTCGTCACGGGTTTCGCAGTCACAAACACAGCCTCAAAGGCTAGACCGGTACCTTCGCGCTTACCCGTTCTTGGGACGAAGATATCGCGGCCGCAGCCGGCTGTGGCTCGCGATAATCCTGATCTTTGGTTAAAAGCCACCAAGCCGACTCGGCCAAATGCCGGGCGACAGCGACGGCAGCTTTTTGATGGCCTTTGCCCGGCCGCAATCGTTCATATA
>DASXGT010000280.1:0-14657 GCA_036488895.1 Bryobacteraceae bacterium
TTATTCAGCCCGGCCCGGACAACATTTCGCCCGATACGGCCAAAGCCGTTAATCCCTACTTTAATTGGCATATTTACTATTCTACGAACGGGGGTAAAAACTTCAGCGCGGCGAGGGTAAAGGCGGCGCGGTAGTGCCGCCGATATTGGCGTAGGAATCGTCCACCTTCACGACTTTGCCTTCGTTGAACTTCACGAAGGTCATTTTGCCGGGAGGATCGCCGTAAATCCAATCTTCAATTTCATCGCCGCTGGCATTCGGTTCACGACTTTTGTTTCGTGGTTTACCCAGCGCCAGCATTACCTGGTCTTTATCCATGCCCGGAAGCACGCGCTTTTCTTTGATGGCTTTTTGCACTGGCTCCGGCAACGTGTCCATATACTGCTGCGAGGCCGAATGTTTTTCGAAATCGAAAACGGTCGAGAGCATCCGGCGTATCTCGGCGGATTTTATAGAAGGAATGTCGCCCGGGAAAAGCAACTCCATGCGAGATCCGGTGACCGGCTTTCCATTCTGGTTGGTCGAGACCGGCGCGGTAGAACCGCCCATGCCGACCTCGACATGGTCGTACCAGTGCCCGCTCTTGTTGCCGCCATTGATTTCCAGCAGGATCTTATTTGATTCAATGCGGACGGAAGTGATTTGCAACTCATCTCCGACCCGCGATGCCGGACCGTTCGTGAGCATGGCTTCGTCCCACGCGCCTTTGTCGTAGGTCCCGTCACTGTGGATCACTAACGGCTTCTTCGTATGCGGCACCGAAACTTTGGCGGTGGCAAATTCAGCCGTGAGGCCGCGCTCAATCTCAAAGCGCTCATCCAGGCTTAACTTATCCGCACGCGCGCTGGCTGTTAATCCCGACAGCAGCAAAAGGCTCGCGACGAATATTATTCCGGCTCGTTGAGGACCGGCGCGATGGCTGCCGTTTGCACGGCCACCGGCGCTTTGCTCAGCGCAAAGAACAAAGTCGTGGCAAAGATGGTGGTCAGCAGACCGCCCTCCGGGCCATAGTCCCCGCCACTCCAAAGAGGCAGCAAATCCCATCGGTACACGTACCTCGACACTTCGATTGTAAGCCCACTCAAATTAACGCCGAATAATGGCAAAACAGCATTCCAGCCGAAGTGCAGTCCAATCGGCAGCCACAAATCACGGCTCCGCAGGAACGCATAGCCCAGCAGAATGCCCCAGATAATGGTGTTCACTACCCCTAAAACCGAAACATGCGGATTTGAACCGTGCATCAGGCCGAACAACACGCCTACCGGCAAAACAGTCGCAAACGGGCCCATTTTCTCCACCAGCAATTGAAAAGCGTATCCGCGAAAAATCATCTCCTCGCCCGCCGCTGCAAAGAAAAGCGCCACCATGTAGAACAGCAAGCTGGGCCAGGTGAATGCCGGGTTCGCGCGCAGGTCCAAATGGCCCGTGCCCGCCAGCAACGGAGCCCACAACATCAAGGCCGCGCAGCCACCGCCGAACGCCACGCCCAATAGCAAATTCCGTGCCGATGGCGCGCTCACCTGCAGCCCGATATCGCTAAACGGCCGCCGGTCAAAGATTTTCATCGTGAGCAGGTTCGCCAGCAAACCAGCCGCGCATAAACTGACCGTGCCCGCCACCAATAGGCCGAACAAGCTGTAAAACAGGAGCGTCAACAGCTTCAGCGCAACAAAGACCGTACCGGTGAAGAATCCCACGCGCAGAAGTATTCCCAGCCGCGGGTCCCGGGTAGCCGGTGGCTGATTGGCGGGAGTAGGGTTAGGCAGACCGGTCATCTGAAATCTAATCCTAACCATAGCCGGTCTCCGCTCCGATAATAAAGGTATGCAAGACACCCAAAACCGCCGCAGCGATAACCGGCTGCTTTGCGCGGAAATCGTGCAATTGGTCTGGGACGACCCATCCGGGCGCCAGCGAAGGTCGGTCGCGAACCTGGAGGACATTTCACTCTCCGGCTTATGCCTTCAGGTAGAGAACCCTATTCCTACGGGTACACCCATTGCGATGGAATATGGTGATGGAGAACTGGTGGGAACCATTCGCTATTGCCGCTTTCAGGAGTGGGGCTACTTTCTTGGCATTGAGCTGCTGGATGGCTGCCGCTGGTCAAGCCAGCACTTTAGGCCGCAGCATCTATTGGACCCCAGTGACCTGCTGGATCAAGCCGTTATGCGGCATCAAGCCAATTCCACCTCAACGCTGTAGTTAGTAAACTGCAAAGACGACGCTTTTGCGGCCTAAAGCCGCGCTCGTCTTTACATGCGAACTCCCAAGTCATTCTCTTTGGCGGGCGGTGTTTACACTGCGCTAGCTACGCCGCGCCTTCACGACGCCATGGAAGCCGATGCGGCTGCCCTATTCGATTACTTGGACACCATTGTGAACGCGGGCGTGGACGGCGTCGTGCTGTTTGGTTCTACCGGCGAGTTCGTCCATTTCGACGTGGCGGAACGGATTCGCATCCTGATGCTGCTCAGCAAGCGCTGCCGCGTCCCAATGCTGGTCAACGTTTCGCACTCAACCCTGACCGGCGCGCTGGACCTGGCCGAAAGCGCCCTCGATTCATGCGCTTCCGGTTTGCTATTAATGCCACCGTACTTCTACCGCTATCAGGACAACCAGATTTTTGAGTTCTATCGCCAATTTGCGGATGCCATCGGCGGCAGAATGCCGATTTACCTGTACAACATCCCAGTCTTCACCAATCCGATCCCGGCGGACCTCGCCGGGCGGCTTCTGAGCACCGGGGAATTCGCCGGGATCAAAGATTCCAGCGGCGATTGGAAACTGTTTGAGAGTTTACAGGCTCTGCATGCCAAGCTGCCGTTCCGCTTGATGATCGGCAGTGATCCGCTTTATTTCCGCGCACGTCCGCTGGGTGCCGACGGCATGGTTTCCGGCGTAGCGGCGGCGGTACCGGAACTGATGGTCGCGCTGGATCGCGCACTGAACGCAAATGATATGGACCGCGCCAGCCGGTTGAACGCTTTTTTGGACGAATTCATTTCCTGGATCAACCAATTTCCCGCCACCGTCGGCATTAAACGGGCAGCCGCGGCGCGCGGCTGGAAGCTGAACCACTCGTCTATCCCATTCGATGAGCAGACGGCAGCTAAGCTACTCGAATTTGAACGGTGGTTCCTCGATTGGCTGCCGGCGGTTTTGCATGCCTGACAAACTTCTGGCCACCACGCTCTGCGGCATACCGCTGCGCAATCCAGTGCTGGCGGCGTCCGGAACGTTTGGCTATGGCATCGAATTCGCCAAACTGGTCGACTTGAATCAACTCGGCGGATTAGTCACCAAAGGCCTTTCGCGCGAACCAATCGCTGGTAACCCGGCCCCGCGCCTGTGGCACACCGAAGCCGGGATGATGAACTCCATCGGGCTACAAAACGTGGGAGTGACGGCCTTCATCCGCGACAAACTGCCCAAGCTGCGCGAGTATTCGGTACCTGTCATCGCCAACGTATTCGGATATGCGACGGACGATTATCTGGAAGTGATTCGAGCACTTGAAGACGCCCCAGGCATCGCGGCCTACGAACTGAACGTCTCCTGTCCGAATACGAAGGAAGGCGGCATCTTCTTCTCCAGCGATCCGATATCGATGGCCAGCCTGATCACCCTTGTACGCCCACTCGCCAAGCGCCCTTTAATCGTGAAGCTTTCCCCGAATGTAGCCCGCATCGAACCGTTTGCCCGCGCGGCGGCTGAATCAGGCGCCGACGCCATCTCGCTGGTGAATACATTTGTGGCGCTGGCGATTGATGTGGCCACACGCACGCCGCGTATCGGAAACGGCTTCGGCGGGCTATCCGGACCGGCGATAAAACCGCTCGCCCTGCGGCTGGTTTATGAAGCGGCGCAAGCGGTCCGCGTGCCGGTGATCGGCCTGGGCGGCATTCTGAGCGGGGAGGACGCGGCTGAATTCCTGATCGCGGGCGCCAGCGCGGTACAGGTAGGAACCGCTAACTTCGTCGATCCGCGCGCTCCCAGCCGTATTGCCAAAGACTTGGGCAAGGTTTTACGGCGTCTGGGAGCCAACAGCGTAAATGAGGTCATTGGGACGCTACGCATGCCCGGTGCAAAATAGAAAAATGAAAGAAAGCATCATAGCCAAAGACGGCCCCAAGCCGGTCGCCCCGTATTCGCCGGGCCTGCGCGCAAACGGATTCGTCTTTTTAAGCGGGCAGATTCCCGCCGACCCGAAAACCGGTGAATTGGTCACCGGCTCTATACAACTCCAGTGCTCACGCGTGCTCGAGAATTTGAAACTCGTGCTGGAAGCGGCCGGTCTGGGTCTCGAAGACCTAGTGAAAACCACGGTCTTCCTCAAGAACATGGGCGATTTCGCGCTGATGAATGAGACCTACGGCAGTTATTTCCCCACTGCCCCGCCCGCACGCACGACGGTGGAAGTGGCCCGTTTGCCTCGGGATGTACAGATTGAGATTGAAGGGATCGCGCTAGACAAAGCCAAATAATTGGCTATTTAGGCGGCTCCGGATCTTTCGGCTTCAAAGGCGCGTGGGTGCTGTACTGCTTTTGTGGTGGATCGAGCTTGATTTCCACCAGTTGTTCGGCGCCCGCCACGTCTACTTTTTTTCCGAAGGTCTGGTAGTTCAGCTTGTTCACCTGCAATTGAACGGTGCCCGACGGTACCGGAGGGAAGTGCGCAACACCCTCTTGGTTGGTATGCACTTCCCAGTGAATCTTTTTCTTGACGCCCATCTTGGCGATTTGCCGCGAACCTAGAAAATCCAAAATCACTTCGGCATTCTCCACCGGCTTATCGTACTGGTTGGTGATGGAAACCTTAATCGTGGTTTTGCTGGTTTCACCTAACAAGGTAAAGCAAAGCGCCAGGAGCAACGACAGGAGGGCGACGCGGATCTTCATGTTGAGATTATCGCTTAAGACGAACCGGCGGCGCATACGGTTTCGCCAACCGGCAATCCCGTGCTAGGTCCATGAACGTACAAAGCGTAAGGCACTCTTGATTCCCCGCGAATGCAAGCCGCGTGAGTCACAAGAAATTCGCAGTCTTGCAGCAAGTCATGATGCACCGGATTCACGTAGACAATCCAGCAGTTCCGCGGATGCCCGGACAACGACGCCTGAAGGTTCGCAAGCATCTTTGTCATGACTTCCCGGCCAAACGGATTGTAGAGGTAGATCACCAGCGGCTCGGTTGGCGGTTGGAATTCAGCCGCGTCGCCGAGAATCACTTGTATCGGCGTTGCCATACCCGCTCGCCGCCGAAACTTTTCCAGATTGGCTAAGGCGACGTTGTAAACATTGCTCGCAAACTCAACACCAATGATTCGGCCAAAGCCGAACCGCGAAGCCAACATTAACGTGAGCCCCTTGCCGCAGCCCAGATCGGCAAAGACGTACTCCGAATAGTGAATCGGCAGGTGACTCAAAATGGCGTTAAAATAAAACGCAGGACTTGGATCGTACTCACGCGCGTGCGAAAGGTTCGGCCCAATTGCCGACAGATCACCGACGGCCACCTTTGAAACTGTGTCGGTGCCATAAACAGCGTCAATCTGAAGCTGTGCGGCCCGGTATCGATACCAGTGGACGATTCGGCTGAATAACAGGGACGGGCCGCCGCGAGACAGAACGGAGACAGTAAGCGCAACAAGGCGGCGTAACTCTGCCGCAGTTTCAGTTACGAAGGTCAAGGCCTCCACGCGGCTGATGTTAGCACGGGATTCGAAGAAGATAGCCCATGCTAAGTACTGATAGCTTCAGAAGTACTAGTCACAAACTGGCAAACTATTGCAAACTCTGTATTGCTTGATTTACACTCTACTCAAAATTGTGGCCATGCCGTAAACGATCGGGGTTCGGGGAAATGGCGGTTCGCTCTGATACTCTCACTGCGAGTGTGGCGACGTGTGCCATTGAGGAGGGAAGTTGACACCAAGTAGTTCAACCACGAAGCGGCAAGAAGAATATTTACGATTCGGTGAATTGAAGAATGGGCATGTTAGCGGCGGGAGTGACAAGGGGCGCGGGATCTGTGATTTTGTTTTTGCTAGCGACCTTCGTGCACATCTTTCTTCCGCCGCGGCCGCGCAAGGCCTAGAAACCTCTATTCTTCTTTTAGTTGTTTTTCAGGAAAGCCTTCGCCGTTATACCGGACAGAACAGTGTTGTGGTGAGGTTTCTCCAGGATTACGCGCACCCATGCAATGTCACTCTGGCAGGTAATCTGCCTGTTCGTGAGATCGTCCAGGAGATTCAAAGAAGCGGCGCCCTCGCCAGCCGTGTGCACCTTTCTACAGTTGCCGTGGATGCGCAATTTTCGTTCCAGAAGAAGTATGAGGCTAGCGACTCCCCCCTCCACTGCTCCCTTGCTTACTTCAATACGGAACTGAGCGGCTTTATCGAATACGATCGCAAAACCTGGGGTTCTGCAGTAATTGAAGGCCTGGCGGCGTCCTATCAATATCTTTTGCACATGGCGTTGTGCAATCTTGACTTACCAATAGGTCAACTAGAAATTCTAAGTGACTCGGAGATACAAACACTCGAAACCTGGAACCGCACCGAACAAGCCTATCCAAGTCTTAGCGTCGACCAATTATTCCTGCGGCGAGTACAAGAGGCGCCCGGCCACATCGCTATTACTTTCGAAGGTAGAAGCCTAACTTACCTTGCCCTATCGGAGCAGATGAATCAGCTCGCGGCACGTTTAAGGGCTATCGGCGTGGGACCAGGCACGCTAGTCGGCATTTGTATGGACCGCTGCAATGAGATGGTTATAGCGCTGCTCGCCGTCTTTAGAGCCGGCGGAGCATATCTTCCGCTTGATCCCGCATTCCCCCCAGACCGAATTGCCTTCATGCAGGAAGATGCTCGGCCCTTGGCCGTCATTACACAATCTCATCTGCGTGAAAAGTTCTCTTTTAGAGCTCCGCATGTCCTGTGCCTTGAGCCGGCGGTAACGGGAACACCATCCGTTAGCGTGCCTGAAATTCTTCCTCATCCGAATTCACATTTGGACGATCTGGCCTATGTCCTCTATACGTCGGGATCTACCGGTAAACCCAAAGGTGTGCAAATCACCCGCCGTGCGCTTACGAACTTACTCAACGCAGTCGCCCCAGCCTTGCCGATCGAGAAGTCTGACGTCTTCCTTGCCTCCAGCACTATCTCATTTGATATATCCGCGTTTGAAATCTTTGCTCCATTAATATCGGGAGCTCATTTGGTGGTGGCCCCGCGCTCAACGGCAGTCAGCGGAGTGCTGTTGGCGGATGCGATCCAAACCAGCGGCGCAACTTTATTGCAAGCCACGCCCTCCGGATGGCGGATTCTACTGGAAGCGGGATGGCAGGGGCAGCCGGCGCTGAAGATGCTCACGGCTGGCGAACCGCTTGACCGGACACTGGCGCGGCGACTGTTGGAGCGCGGCGCCGGCTTGTGGAACTTGTACGGCCCTACCGAAGCCACAATTTACGCCACCGGCTACGAGATACCCACGGGCGACACGAAGATTACCATTGGCCGGCCGCTGGCGAATTACACGGCGTATGTGCTCGATCATAACGGGAAGCGTGTTCCTATCGGCGCGATCGGCGAACTATACCTGGGAGGCGTCGGCGTGGCGCGCGGCTATCTGAATCGTGCGGAGCTAACCGCCGAGAAATTCGTCCGCGATCCATTTAGCAGCGCGAGTGGTGTTCTGTATAGAACCGGAGATCTTGCTCGATTTTTAGCTGATGGACAAATCGAACTACTTGGGCGTGCGGACAATCAAATCAAACTGCGCGGTTACCGTATCGAGCTGGAAGAGATAGAATCCGTGCTCGACAGTCATCCCGGCGTTCGGAAATCAGTGGTTAAAATGGTGGATCTAGGCGAGGGCGATCAACGCCTCATCGCCTATGTTATTCCGCAAAATGCTGTCTTATTTGAGGAAGCTCAGCTGCGCGAATATGCCCTGCGCAGTCTGCCTCCATACGCCGTCCCCGCATCGTTCATCGCAGTAGAATCCCTCGCGCTAACACCGAGTGGAAAGGTAGATCGGAAGGCCCTCCCCGCCTTTGTCGATGTCAAACTGCTTCACACGGCAGTTCCGTCCGAGATGCCGGCCGACGAGTTGGAGGCAACCGTACTCGATTGCTGGCGAACGGTTCTAAACATTCCACACGTCGATCTCGACCACGATTTTTTTGCGGTGGGAGGGCATTCGCTTTTGGCGGCGCGCATGTTTGCCAAACTGGACGACAGATTGGGATTGAAGCTACCCATCAGCTTACTCGTGGAAGCGCCGACTCCCCGCCTGGTTGCGGACCGCATTCGAAAGATTAAACAGTCGCCAATCAAGTGCCTGGTGCGGATGCAAACAAAAGGATCTCTTCGGCCTCTTTATTTGGTTCATCATCTTTTTGGAGACATTCTGCTCTATCGCGCGCTAGCGGAGTGTTTTGCGCCCGACCGCCCGGTTACAGGCATTCAGGCTCCCGAGGGACTGGCAGAACGTTCCGAACGTTGTTCCTTAAAATCCCTCGCCGCGGGATACGTTCAGGAACTGTTGGAGCGACAGGCGTCCGGCCCCTTTCATTTAGCCGGATTTTCCAGCGGCAGCGTATTGGCTTTCGAAATGGCTAGCCAGCTTAAAGAACTCGGACATGAAGTGGGATTGCTGGCACTTATCGACGGAGATATCAACGCGCCCGGGCCCGCTTTATCAAAACCAGTAAAGTACGCGAAAATCGCATCCCGCAAGTTGTGCAAGATCGTCTTCAAATTCCACGACGAGATCAAGGAAGGGCCCAGGCAGTTCATCGCTAAACGGATTAAATATTGGCACCTTGTGTGGAGCGTGAGGCGCCTCAAGAACTCGCCCGCGCTTCCAGAGACCAAGCTCACCTTGCAGCAGGCTCTTTTCCTAGCCGAAAGTGACTATCGGCCCCAGCCGTATTCCGGGCGGGTGGTGCTGCTGCGCTTTCATGATGAAGCTTGGAAATTCGGGCCGGACCCGCTAATGGGTTGGGGTGGCTTAGTGCAAGGCGGAATTGAGGTTTTTGATTTTCCGGGAGGCCACATTACCGGGATGAGCTCTGCCCGTGCCGCCCGCGTGGCAAACATACTAAAGAGCCGAATGGAGAAATGAAAAGCGGCTTGGGTTGTAGCTCCGTGGGTATCCTTTGATGAGGGTCTTCACCGAATGCGGCTCGACAATCTAACATTGCTGGTTTGCCTTTTCATGGTGTCAAGCCTCCTTTCGCTTGCCTTTGCGCGAACGTGGGGGGGCGCATCGCAGCTTACGCGGGGCCGGGTCCTTTGCGCTGGCCTTTCTATCCGCTGCTGGAAGTTGTCTTTTATTTGCCGTAGTGCCGCCCTCATTCGCGGCGTCGCGGTTTGTGAACACCGTGGTCGGCGATAGCCTGGTGTGCTGTATCTTCGCGTTTCTTCTTTCCGGAATCGAGCGATTCTTTGGAAAACAGCGCTTCTCCCGGGCCGGATGGCTGATTGTGGCCGCGGCATCCCTGCTCATTCTTTGGTTTACGGAAGTTGAGGATTCGATGTTGGCGCGCATCGTGGTGCTGGGCATCGTCGGCTTTGCCATTCGTTTCCTGATCGGAATGAACTTACTGCGGCAGCAGCCCAAGCGGAGACACCTGCGAACGTTGGCTTCGCTGATGTTTCTCTACGCATTTTTCAGTCTGGGACAGGCCCTCGGCACGGTGCTTGCGGGTGCTCCGCGAGACTATATGCAAAGCGATTTCATCCAGACCGGCATTCTGTTTCTGGATGTTCTATTCGTTGTGGCGACGGGCTTGCTGTTATTTCTACTGCTCAACACGGAATTGGTCATGCGGCTTGAGGAAGAGGCCGCTAGAGACTTTCTGAGCGGAGCGCTCAACCGGCGCGGGATTGAGCGCGTGCTGAAGGCCGAGATGGAACGTTCGCGGCATTATGGCGAGGCGTTGTGCATTGGCTTGGTGGATCTGGACCACTTCAAGCAGTTGAATGACACGCGTGGACATGCGGCCGGTGACGAGGCAATTACGGCGGTCGCCCAGACGCTCTTCAACGCTTTAAGGGCATACGATCACGTGGGCCGCTTTGGCGGAGACGAGTTTCTGGTAGTCCTTCCGGACACTTTGGGCGTTCAGGCCATAAATGCCGTAGAGCGCATCCACGAAGATATTGCGAAGCTGGAAGGAAAGTTGACGTTAAGCATCGGCCTGACGTCCATGACGGCTGGGGATGAAATAGCGTCATTGCTGGCGCGCGCCGATAAGGCGCTCTACGAGGCGAAATCGAATGGCCGTAACTGTACCAGGCTATGCGCGCCAAGCGAGCCGGCGATCGCTCCCAAGGAGCACGCCGGACACCTGGTAGCAACCGCGGCGAGCCCCGCGGTCTCACCTTGCTGAGGTAGCCCTGATACTAAGAGCATGCGAATCGGCATTACTTGCTATCCGACATACGGAGGCAGCGGCATCGTGGCTACGGAACTCGGGATGGAATTGGCGCTGCGCGGGCATGAGGTCCATTTCATTAGCTACGCCAACCCCATCCGCCTCGATCCGGATACGCCGAATATCTACTATCACGAAGTAGAAGTTTCAAACTATCCGCTGTTTCAATATCCGCCCTATTCGCTGGCGTTGGCATCCCGGATGGCGGAAGTAGCGGAGCGGCACAACTTGGACTTGCTGCACGTCCATTACGCGATTCCACATTCGATTTCGGCGCTGCTTGCGCAGCAGATGATCAAGCGCCGCTATTTACCGTTCATCACGACGCTACATGGCACCGACATCACGCTGGTGGGGACGGACCGGTCGTACTTTCCCATCACCAAGTTTTCCATCGAGCGCTCAGACGGCGTCACCACGATCAGCGAATATATGCGCCAGCGGACGGAGGAGTTCTTCGGCATCGGCGATCCGATTGAAGTGATCCACAACTTCGTCAATTGCGACCTGTACCGGCCGGATGAGGAAGCGCGGAACAAGGGCCGCAAACGGATTCTACATATTTCGAACTTCCGGCCGGTCAAACGCGTGCTCGATTGCGTTTACGCGTTTGCCAAAGTGCGGAAGCACGTGGACGCGGAACTGGTGATGGCGGGCGATGGGCCGGACCGCGGCCCAGCGGAGGAACTGGCGCGCGAATTGGCTGTAGAGGAGCACGTCCGTTTCCTGGGCAAACAGGACCATATGGAGCGCTTAATTCCGCGCATGCACGCGCTGCATCTGCCGAGCGAGTTAGAGGCGTTTGGGCTGGCAGCCCTGGAGGCCATGGCGTGCGGCGTGCCCCCGGTGGCGACTTTGGCGGGCGGAGTGCCTGACTTGATTACGCACGGAATGGACGGCTTTATGGAGCCGGTGGGCGATATCGACGCGCAGGCGGAGCGCCTGACGGAGATTTTGGCCGATGATGCGGTACACGACCGTTTGGCCAAAAGCGCCCGGAACACCGCCCAAACACGGTTCTGCACCACCCTAATTATTCCTAAATATGAGACTTATTACAATTTGGTTTGCGAACGCGGGGAACTTGCACGGCCCCATCGGAGTCCAAATCAGTAGCTGGCCGGTATGCCCTAAATCCGCTAGCGGTAAAATTTAAGGCAATGACGCAACCCACGGCGGGTAATAAAGGTCTGTCCATACTGGCAGGCGCTCAGAGTGGAGTCTCCGAGGAAGATGCACGAATTCTCCGCGGATTGAGGGCTGGAATTGAAGGCGCATATGAAGAGCTGATTGAGCGCTACGAGCAGCCCGTGTATGGAATTGT
The DNA here is from genome assembly GCA_036488895.1 of Bryobacteraceae bacterium. GTDB lineage: Bacteria > Acidobacteriota > Terriglobia > Bryobacterales > Bryobacteraceae > Bog-105. Next base: position 11,778 of record DASXGT010000280.1, read on the forward strand.
GTACCGGCTGCTCGGCAACCAATCGGACGCGTGCGATGTGGTGCAGGAAGTGTTTCTGAAGATTTTCCGGGGGGTGACGGCGTTCCGGGAACAGAGCAGCTTGCGGACTTGGATTTACCGTATCGCGGTCAATGAAGCGCATAATCACCGGCGCTGGTTTGTACGGCACTGCAAGCGGGAAGTTTCGATTGAAGACGACCGGCCGGAACATGCAAATTCGGTGGAATACGCGCCGGACCCCGGACGCTCACCTTTCGAACAGGTATTAAACAGCGAAAACCGGACGCTGATTGAGCACGCGCTGACCAAGATTAATCCTGTTTTCAGCACGGCCGTAGTTTTGCGGGATATACAAAATTTGAGTTACGAAGAAATTGCAGAGATTTTGCAGGTGTCATTGGGCACTGTTAAATCAAGGATCGTGCGCGGCCGCGAGGCCCTGCGCCGTGAATTGACGCAGCGGCCCGGCGAAGGTTTTGCCGAAGCCTTGGCGTAGAAGTTTGGGATAGCAAGAATGGTAGTCAAATGACCTGTTGGAGTGTTCAGCGCCGGAGTACGGATTACGTGGATGGGAGACTGCGCAAAGGCGAATTGTCCCGAGTGGAGGCTCACGTGGCCGAGTGCCGGGAGTGTGCCCAACAAGTCCAAGAAATTCACGATATCCGCGCAACACTGCACCAATTGCGGCCAGTGAAAGCCCCTTCGGAATTGCGCCTGCGCCTGCAGGTTGAGGCGTCGCGCGAGCGGAAGGCGCTGATGGAGACGAACGGGTCGCGTTTTCTGCGCCTTTGGAACTCTTGGGCGTTTCGCTTGGACGAGTTGATGCGGCCCATCACGATTCCCGCAACCGGCGGCTTGTTTTCCAGCATAGTGCTGTTCGGCGCGTTGGCGTTTACGATTGGCACGACCACGCGGGGTGTTACCTACGAAGTGCCGGTGATGTACGCCGAACGCGGCGATGCGAATCTGGTTCCCGTGGAGCTGCAATCTTCCGTGGTGTTGACCCTGAGCGTGAACGGCAATGGCCGCATTATCGATTACGCCGTGCTGGATAACGCCGGTTCCTTTTCGGGTGACGCATCCAAGCTGCAGTACAACAATATCTCCGTACCCGAAATTCCGAACGCGCTGCGGCTGGCGATGCCGACCAGCAGCGATATCCGAATTTCTTTCACGCCGATTATTTTCCGCCAGTAATACCGTGCAACTTGACGGACGGCGGCTTCGTGCGGCAAAGTAGCCGCATGAATAGTTTTGTGCGGCTGGGCTTTCTTCCGCGTGGTTATGATTTGGCGTTGCTGGTTTTGCGTTTATGGACAGGAGCCGGCCTGTTTCTGCGGCATGGCCTGAATAAGGCGGCGGGATTTTCCAGGATGGCCAGCCACTTCCCCGACCCAATCCACATCGGTTCGCGCCGGACCCTGGCGTTTGCCGTGCTTTCCGATGCGGTTTGCTCATTGCTGCTGATATTGGGATTGGGAACGCGCTGGGCAGCTTTGGTGATTGCGATTAATACCGGTGCAGCCTTTGTCCTGGTACACAAGTTTCAGTTGATGGGCGATGGAAGCGGCGAATTCGCGTGGGTTTACTTTGGGGCGGCTTTGACGCTGTTTATTGCGGGTGGCGGACGGTTCAGCGTGGACGGACCGGGCTAAGTTGGAAGGCCGTCTTTGTCCGGTTCGGCGAAGTATTCGTTGTACACGTCGTCGTTAAATAGGCCGGCGATTTTGACGTCTTTGAGGGGAAGCGTGATGTAAAACTGTTCGGGCTCCGACTCGGTTTCGCGCAGCACGTCCTGATAGAACACCAACCGGCGCGTCTGTAGCGTGTCCTTATCACGGTAGCCGCTGATGAAGGGCAGTATGCGAAAGTAAAACTCCTGGGGATCCAGATTTGGCGATTCGACTACCCACCCGACGTACCATTTGCGGCTATCTAAGGTAATGGAGAGAAGCAGTTTTTCCTTCTGCGCACGATGCAAAAGCTGGGTAAAGGAATTGCCTTGCCGGCGAATTTCAATGTCCTTGGCGCGCTCCTTGTTTATAAACAAATTCACCAGCAGCGCAAAAAATACCCCCAACAGTAGAGCCAGAGCGCTGACTGCGGAATAGCTAAACGGCGAGAACCAAATCCAAAGGCGGTGGGCCGGAGGGCCCAGCGGCGTAAAGTCAATCAGCAAGTCAATCAGCCTGGCGGCGGCCGAAAGGCAAATACCGGCAATTGCGGATTGAAAAAGAAGACGGTACCCATCTAAACGCTGTGCGCCGAAACGGAAGAAGTGAGCGAGATGGACAAAAAGGAAGCCGCCGATCAGCGGCAGTAGCAGTAGATTGTAGGGCATGCGCCGACAAGGTCTAGGCGCTAGTTTTGGCTGGTCTTAAAAATGTGACACCTGGACGATTGCGAAACCGTTCGTTGGCTTTAGAAAGCTTTTCGATAGTCTCCTTCACTTTCGGATCGCGCAATAGAGCTTTGCCATTCACGATCGTCCTGCCGTTAAAAGTCACGTAAGATTCTTTGTCGCCGTTCGAATTTGCCATTGCAAACGCCTCTTCTTTAGAGTAACCCTTTTTGCCATCAGGCGCGGGTTCGTGGCGAATAGTCTTCATCGTTACGAGTCAAGTTGGGGCTGTAGTACGGATCGGCGGCGATCCACTTACCCCACTTGAAACGCATGGCCGCCACCTCTTCCGGATGCGGGATGAGATCTTTGGAGGTTTTCGAAAGGGATTCGTGGTGATAGAGCAAGGCATGCGGCGTATAGAGATTGCTATAGCCAAAGGAGGCGATTTTCAGGCAAAGATCGATATCGTTAAATGCCACCGCAAACTGCGTCTCATCGAAGCCATCAGCCTGCCAGAAGACCTCTGAACGGGCCAT